>NZ_JBFUFF010000014.1:0-126519 GCF_056403555.1 Rhizobium sp. P2_G2 | reverse complement strand
AGGCCAGGATCAGCGCAACGAAGCCGAAGCCGGTGGCCCAGCCAGACAGCGACAGGCCGACGGCCAGCAGTGCACCGACCACGATCACCGAGGAGATCGCATTGGTCACCGCCATCAGCGGCGTATGCAGCGCCGGGGTCACCGACCAGACGACATAGTAACCGACGAAGATGGCGAGCACGAAGATCGCCAGCCGGAAGACGAAGGGATCGATCACACCGCCGGAGAGTGCATGCGCCGCATCGGCGAGCGAGGGCTGGGTGGCGACCGCGTCATGGACGGCGGCCACGGCCTTGTCGAGGTTCTGGAGGGCGGTATTTACACTATCGTTTGCCATTTCAGCCCTCCTTGGCCGGAGCCGGTGCCCCGCCAAAATTCGGATGCACCACCGCTCCGCCATGGGTGAGCATGGTGGCCTTGACGAGTTCGTCGTCGAGCTTCAGCGCCAGCTCCTTCGTCTCCTTGGAAATCATCGTCTCCAGGAAGGTGACGAGGTTCTTGGCATAGAGCGCCGAGGCAGAGGCGGCGATGCGGCCGGCAACGTTGAGATAGCCGATCACCTTGACGCCCTCGACATCGGCGATCTCGCCAGGGGAAGCGCCTTCGATATTGCCGCCGCGCTCGACGGCGAGATCCACGGCGATYGAGCCCGGCTTCATSGMTTTGAGCATRTCGCGSSWCACCAGYTTTGGCGCCGGCCGGCCGGGGATTAGTGCCGTGGTGATGACGATGTCCTGCTTGGCGATRTGCTCGGCAACCAGTGCGGCCTGYTTGGCCTGGTATTCYGCCGACATCGGCTTGGCATAGCCGGCRGCGGTTTCGGCGGCTTTGAATTCYTCATCCTCGACGGCGATGAATTTGGCGCCSAGCGAGGCGACCTGYTCCTTGGCGGCGGGACGGACGTCGGTGGCCGAGACCACGGCGCCCAGACGCCGGGCGGTGGCGATCGCCTGCAGGCCGGCAACGCCGGCGCCCATGACGAACACTTTCGCGGCCGGCACCGTGCCGGCGGCGGTCATCATCATCGGCATCGCGCGATCATAGACCTCTGCGGCGTCGATCACCGCCTGGTAGCCGGCGAGATTGGCCTGTGAGGAGAGCACATCCATCGACTGCGCCCGGGTAATGCGCGGCATCAGTTCCATGGCAAACGCGGTCAGTCCGGCCGAGGCCATGTCGGCGATCGCGGCTTCGTTGCCATAGGGATCCATGACGGCGATGACCACGGCACCGGATTTATAGCCACGAATCTCGTCGGCGGTGGGGCGGCGGACCTTGAGCACGACATCGGCCAAAGTGGCGTCGGCAATCAGGCCGATCCGTGCGCCGACCTTCTCATATTCGCCATCCGGAATGCGCGACAGCGCGCCGGCACCCGCCTCGATCACAACGTCGAGGCCGAGCGACTTCATCTTCTTGACCGTCTCAGGTGACGCCGCAACGCGCGGCTCGCCTCCGACCGTCTCCCTTGGAACAAAAATCGTGCTGGCCATAGCCCCTCCCGGCAAACCACGCGCAAGATCACGCCAGGCGACGCAACGCCGCCTTTTGGCTTGCGCCACCTGTCATGGCGATGACGTCAGAGGACGAAAAAGCCGATCGCGCCCAGAATGATGAAGAGCAGCACCGAGAAGATGAAACCAGCCTTGGTGAAGAAGAAAGCAGCCATGCTGATCAGCAGGACGGCAATCAGCATCGTGCCGTATTTGGCGACGTTCGTGAAACCGCTATAGGTCCTATCATGCTCGGCGTAGTCCATTTCCGCGCCAAGTTCTACCGGACCCGAATGATGCTCTGACATTAACTTCTCCCCAGGCAATAGATGCCGCACCGCGGCAAACCCTTCCGAAGACTCGGATACACAAAGCCTTTCCGAAGTGCAATGCGGTGTTTTCGCCGAAGCGACCTTCTAATCGATTATAAACGACACAGAGCGAAAACTCCTTGTCCATTGGGCTTCAATTTATCATATTTTTCCAATAATTAGGCATTTCCGCGCACGGCCTGCCGCAGGGAACGGCCGCAGGTCACCCACGATTCTCCTTCTTCCGGTCAACTTGAATTCATTATCTGGTGACCGCGGATCTCTATATATGTAACGAACGTTTCAGGTTGACAGCTGCCGCAAGCCGCGGCACGACAGTTTAGAAACACCGATTTGTCCGGAGAATTCCATGCCGAGCCCGATCATCGCCATTCCCGCCGACACGCGCGAGATGGATGGTTACTATTGGCACGCCACCCCGCATCAATATGTCAATGCTGTGGTCAAGGGCGCGAAAGCGACCGCGCTGCTGGTTCCCGCGCTTCTCGAAGGCAATGACATCGACGCGATCCTCGACCGCGTCGATGGCGTCATGCTTTCCGGCTCACGCTCCAATGTCTATCCGGAACTCTACGGCGGCGACACGTCCGAGATCAACGGCCCCTATGATCGGCCTCGCGATGCGACGACGATGCCGCTGATCCGCCGCGCGATCGAGCGCGGCATTCCGCTGCTCGCCATCTGTCGCGGCATCCAGGAGCTGAATGTCGCGCTCGGCGGCACATTGGCGACCGAGATCCAGGACGTTCCCGGCAACTGGGACCACCGCCGCCCGGATGTGCCGGAGCGCGACCGTATGTACGCGATCCGCCAGACGGTCAAGGTCAAGGAAGGAACCTGCATAGCCGGCGTGCTCGGCACCGGCGAGTTCCAGGTCAATTCCCTGCACCGCCAGGCGATCGGCCAGGCCGCACCGCGGCTCGCCGTCGAGGCAGTCGCCGACGACGGCACGGTCGAGGCAGTCTCGGTGATCGGCGCCAGCAATTTCGCCGTCGGTGTTCAGTGGCATCCGGAATACTGGGTCGAGAGCGACGCGAATTCGGCGCGCCTGTTCAAGGCCTTCGGTGACGCGGTGCACGCTTATGCGGCGACCGTCCGGCGCTGATCGAGCCCGAACCTCACCAGCCGATAAAGCAATAGCACACCGATCACCGCGGCATAGAAGAACGGCCGCGGCGGCCAGCTTTTCACCGCCATGAAGAAATGGATGACGCCCAGCGTGGCGATCACATAGACCAGCCGGTGCAGCCACCCCCACCAGCGGCCGAGATGACGGATCGACCAGTTGTTCGACGTCGCCGCCAGGGCGATCAGGCAGAGGAAAGCCGTCATTCCAAGGATGATGTATGGCCGGCGTAATATATCCACGAAGATGACCGGCAGGTTCAGTTCCCTGTCCAGGATGAAATAGGTCAGGAAGTGGAAGAGGATATAGTAGAAGACCAGAAGACCGAAGGCGCGGCGGAAGCGATAGAAATTCACCCGCGTCAGATCGCGCACCGGCGTGACCAGAAGCACGAGGATCATGAACCGGAGCGCCCATTCGCCGAGCAGGTGCTCGAAGGTCTGGATCGGATTGGCGTCCAGATTGTTGGAAGCACCCAGATAGAAATACCAGGCGGCCGGGATCAGCCCCAGACCATAGACCCACCAGGACGAAATCTTCGCCAGGATCTTGTTGATCTGCTTGGGGTAGTCGGCTTTCTTCTTTGCAGGAACTGTGCTGCTGGCGATCGTCGTCATCTTTGTCGTCTCAATAGTTCTTGATCAGGTCCATGCCTGTGTAGAGCGAGGCGACTTCGGCGCCATAGCCGTTGAATTTTTCCGTATCGCGCTTGCCGGTGCCGCCGAAGAAGCCGCCACCCTGCCCCAACACCCGCTCGCTCGCCTGGCTCCAGCGTGGATGGTCGCGCTCCGGATTGACGTTGGAATAGAAGCCGTATTCGTCGGGCGCGGCCGTGTTCCAGGCCGTCACCGGTTGGCTGTCGACAAAGGTGATCTTCTCGATCGACTTGATGCTCTTGAAGCCATATTTCCACGGCACGATCAAGCGGATCGGGGCACCATTCTGGCTAGGCAGCAGGTCGCCATACATGCCGACCGCGAGGATGGTCAGCGGATGCATGGCCTCGTCGATCCTGAGCCCTTCCTTATAGGGCCAGTCAAGCACCGGCGCCCAGCCGCCGACGCCGGGCATCTCGTCCGGACGCAACGCCGTCTGCATGGCGATGAACTTGGCGCTGCCCAGCGGTTCTACCTGCTTGAGCAGTTCGGAAAGCATGAAACCGGTCCAGGGCACGACCATCGACCAAGCCTCAACGCAGCGGAAGCGATAGATGCGCTCTTCAAGTGGTGTCCTGGCGATGAGCTCGCCGACATCCACGGTCACCGGCTTCTTCACCAGCCCATCAATGGTGATCTTCCACGGCATCGGCTTGAACTTGCCGACATTGGCGACGGGGTCACCCTTGTCGGTGCCGAACTCATAGTAATTGTTATAGGTGGTGGCGTCCTGCTTGGGCGTGATCTTGTCGTCGACGAGATATTTCGATTGCGCCGCCTTGAGCGAGGCCTCGGCCGGCAGGGCTCCCCCCAGCAGGCCCGCAGCCATCGCGCCGGCCAGGAATTGCCGCCGCTTCAGGTAGATCGATTTCGGGGTGATGTCTGAGGACGGGATGAAAGGCGCTTTGTAGGCAGGCATGGCTATTCCTCGACCGGACGTTTGGCTCTGTCATTGAACCCTACGACGGATCGAGTGCCTTTGTTTCACAAGTCTGGTCACAACAACGTGAAAATCGCAATAATTTTGTTTTGCCGGCTATTTCTTGTATTTCGAGCGCAACCAAAGCACGATGAAGAAGAACAGTACGATTGCCATTCCCGCCGCAAAACCGAGCACCGGGGAATAGGCGCCGATGCCCAGCACGATTTTCGGCATGAAGTAGACACCGAGGCCTGCGACCAACAGGATGATGCCGGCGGCGATCGCCGTGTTGCGCGTCTCGTGCTTGTCTTCGGCCATGCGCGGTCACTATCTCCATGGGCTTAGCCCTCGGTGATCGTCGCACGGATCTCCTGCAGGGTTTGCTTCTGCCTGCCGTCACTATCAAAGTTCGACGGATCAAGCCATGCCTCGAAAGCAGTTTTCAGACGCGGCCATTCGTCGTCGATCATCGAAAACCAGGCCGTGTCGCGATTGGCGCCGCGCGAGATCGTGTGCTTGCGGAACACGCCTTCGAAGGTGAAGCCGAGACGCTCGGCGGAAATCTTGCTCTGCGCATTCTCGTTGTGGCACTTCCATTCGTAGCGCCGGTAGCCAAGATCCTCGAAAACGTGCTTGGCCATCAGGTAATGCACTTCCGTGGAGAGCGGCGACTTCATCATCGCCGGACCATGGGCCACGCCGCCGACCTCGACCACGCCATTGGCCGGATCGGCGCGCATGTAATTGGCCATTCCGACGATCTTGCTGCTCGTGTTGTCGCGAAACACCTCGGTCAGCCAGCCGCCTTTCTTGACGCCGTCGAGCCAGTCGCCAAAAGCGGTGGCATCGGCGAAATCGGGTGCGGCAAAATAGCGGAGATGCTGGTTGATGCCTTCACGGCCCATCGCATCCCAAAGCGCATCGAGATGTTCTGCGCGAATATAAGGCTCCACCGCGACGTAGCGGCCCTTGAGCGTCACGGGTGCAGGCGCCGGGCGAGGCGTCCAGTGCTTCAGGTCTTCCATGGTCTTCCCCAGCAGCAGATCGGAGGCGATTTCATCGCCTCCGTCATTGATCGGCAAGTCAAATTTGTTGATGGATGCTCAGAGCGCTTTGCGTTCCGATGGAATCAGAACTGCGCTCTAAGCTTTTGTTTTCACGCATGTCGTTGTCCTGAAACCGGTTCCCACTTTCAGGCGACATGCTTACCCAGCCTTGGCGCTCGAAACCGTCGCCTCGATATGGTCGACCAGCGCATCGGCAAGGCCGAGGCGGCCAGCGAGCAGGTCGAGATAGCCGCGCTCGGCCCGAGTATCGGGGTCGATGGCGATGCGTGACGCGGTGTAGAGCTCGACCTTCTGGCTCTCGCTCTGGGCAGCGGCAACGATCGCGTCGAGATCGACCGGACTGGCAAGCTCGCTTTCGAGGAATTTCTGCGCATCGTCGCTCAATCCGGCAAGCTTGACCTTGCCGAGAATGGCCTCGCGCTCCTGCTCGTCGATCGTGCCGTCGGCACGCGCAGCGGCGATCATGGCACGCACCAGCACGGTGGCGAAATCGCCGCTGTTGGTAGAAGCGTCCGGATGGAAGTCGCTATCGGCCGGCGGCGGCAGAAGCTCCGGCTGGGCGGTGGCGGCCGTCGAGGCATCGGTCGGCTGGGCCTGCTGACCGGACTGCCAGTTCTTGTAGGCCTGGTAGCCGAGACCCGCAATCGCCGCCAGTCCGCCAACGGCGATCGCATCGCCCGCAAGACGGCGGCCGGTGCCGGTGCCGAGCAGCACGGCGGCAATGGCGCCCGTCGCCAGCGGATTGTCCTTGGCGAGTTGCCCGATCTGCCCTGCTTTGTCCCGAACCGAACCGCCCACACCGGGCACCTGCGATCCCAGGAATTGATCCAAGAGCTTCTTCGCGTCGAACATGCATTCCTCCTAGCGTGTTGAATGGCGGTAAAGAACATAGGAACACGGCGGGAATATTACAAAGACAACCGGCCGCTACGATCCGCTCATCGGATTGAGGCAAGGCACACCCCAAAAGTCCCGCTCGTTATTGGTAACAACGACACAATCCTTGGCGACGGCGATCGCTGCAATGATTGTGTCCGGAAGGCTTCGCGAACGGCCAATCTTTTGCCCTTCGATCATCAGTTCAGCCCAGTGATGGGCCGCATTCTCGTCAAACGGCAGAATCCTACTCCGGAAAAGCTGAAGTGGGCCATTTGGACCCAAATACCAGTTCTCCAACGCATCCCGTCTCTTGCCGGCCGGTATCAGCAGTACCCCCGCCGCAGTTCCGCGATGGTCCACGCAGTAATGAAAAGGTCCTCGCCGCGTTGGGCATTCAGCCACGCTTTCAATGGATCGGATGGCTGCGGCTTGGACGGATCGCTGACGATATTGGTGTCGAGAAGAAATCGGGTCACAAGTCGACCGGCCGAAGCTGGAAATCCGATCTATCGAAATCGAGTTCGTCCAGCCGCGGCGCATCGTGAAGTGACGTCCAGATTTGCGCCCCCGACGGAGCGTCCGAAGTAGGAGCGCGTCCCTGCTCCGCCTCTTTGGCCGCCAATGTCAACTGCTCGGCCAAAGCCTTCATCATATCCCTGTTCTTCTCGGGGACGATGATTTCAAGCCGCACCAAGCCGCGCTCGGCCAGCTTGGCGCGGTAATGTGCATTGGCCTTTTTCTGTGCAGTCGTCGTCATGCCGTTCTCCGGGAATATATATCCGGATATATATCACTGTAGGCGACAGGCCACAATCGCGTTACTTCGCCAGCGCTGCAGCCTCGGCCGCAAGCTGGGTAATACCCGCCCAATTCCCCTCGGTCACCATCGCCTTTGGTGCGACCCAGGAGCCGCCGACGCAGATGACGTTCGGCAGGCTGAGATAGTCCCTGGCATTCTTCAGCGACACGCCGCCAGTCGGGCAGAACTGGATGCCGGCGAGCGGCGAGGCCAGGGCGCCGAGATAAGAGGCGCCGCCGGCCTGTTCGGCCGGGAAGAATTTCAGCACGCTATAGCCGCGGTCGCGCAATTGCATCACTTCGGTCGCCGTGGCCGCACCCGGCAGCAGCGGCACATCGCTTGCGGCGGCCGCATCGAGCAGCGAGACGCCGGCACCCGGCGAGACGATGAATTTCGAGCCGGCCTTCACCGCCTGCTCCCACTGGAACTCGTCAAGCACTGTGCCGGCGCCGGCAACCGCGCCCTCGACTTCGTCGGCCACCGCCTTGATCGCGTCGAGCGCCGCGGCCGTTCTCAGCGTGATCTCGATCGCCTTCAGGCCGCCCGCGACCAGGGCGCGGGCCAGCGGCACAGCCGATTTGGCGTCGTCGATGACGATCACCGGCACGACCGGCTGCAGCTTCAGCGTGGAAAGAAGATTCTCGGTCTTGTCGCGCATCGGAGCGATCTCCTAAAACGATTGAATTGCCGGTTGTTAGCGAACCGGCGGCCTTCTGTCGAGCTAAAACTGCCTGTTCATTGCTGCCAGAATATGACAGCATAGTATGCGATATCGGATCATTCGCAAACAATGTCGGCACCCATGTCCCGTTCCGAACGCCTGCTCGATCTCCTCCAGACGCTGAGGCGTCACCGCAATCCGGTCAGCGGCCAACGATTGGCCGAAGAAAGCGGCATCAGTCTCCGGACACTTTACCGCGACATCGCCACCCTGCAGGGCCAGGGCGCCGATATCGAGGGCGAGCCCGGGCTCGGTTATATCCTCAAACCCGGCTTCATGCTGCCGCCGCTGATGTTCTCCGAAGACGAGATCGAAGCGCTGGTGCTCGGCGCCCGCTGGGTCGCGACCCGCACGGATGACGAACTCGCCCGCGCCGCCCACAATGCGGTCGCCAAGATCGCTGCGGTTCTGCCCGATGACCTCAAACCGCGCATCGAGGGCACGAATCTTGTCGTCAATTCGCCAATGCCTGAGCCAAGCCGGGTCGACCTCGCCGTCGTCCGCAAGGCGATCCGCAACGAGCATATGCTCGACATCACCTATCTCGACGCCGCCGGCGCCACCACCAGCCGCCGCATCTGGCCCTTCGTGCTCGGCTTCTTCGAGCGGGTGCGCATCGTCGCCGCCTGGTGCACTTTGCGCGACGATGTCCGCCATTTCCGCGCCGACCGTATCCTGACGATGGAGACGACGGGCATCCGTTATCCGCGCCGCAAGGCCGTACTGCTCAAAGAATGGCGAATTGCACATGAGAGCAATACAGATACTGACAAAAATTGACAGCATATAGCGCTACACCTTTTCCCACGGTCGCCAACGACCGCAACGCAGAAAAGGGAAACGACCATGAACGCCAGCTACAATCTGCTCTATGTCGACAGCGCCCCGAAATCCCGCGATTTCTATGCCGACCTGTTCGGCCAGAAGCCGGTCGAGAATTCCGAGAATTTCGTCCTCTTCGTGCTGCCGAACGGCGTCAAGTTCGGCCTGTGGAACCGCCGTGACGTGACCCCCGCGGCCAACCAGCCCGGCGGCTTCGAACTCGGCCTGCCGGTGGCCAGCAAGGACGAGGTCGATCGCGTCGCCGCCGATTGGGAAGCCAAGGGCATCGAGATCATCCAGGCGCCGGTAGATCTGGATTTCGGCCGCACGTTTACGGCGCTCGATCTGGACGGCCATCGCCTGCGCGTCCTCTATGTGGAGATGTGACAATGAGCGCCTGGATCGGAGTTGCTGCCGCAAATCATGTGACCCGTGGTCGGGCCGGCGGCTTCATGCAGGTCAACCACGGCAAGCGGGCGCCACTCGCCCGCATCCAGCCGGGCGACACGATCATCTACTATTCGCCGTCGACCGAATTCGGCGGCGGCGAGAAGTTGCAAAGTTTTGTCGCCGCCGGCGCCGTCCGGACCGGCGAACCCTATGTGGGTGATATGGGCGAAGGGTTCACGCCTTGGCGGCGCGATGTCGACTGGTTCGAGGCGGAACCCGCGTCGATCCTGCCATTGCTGGAGCGGCTGGAACTGACGCGGGGCAAGACGAACTGGGGTTATGGTTTCCGCTTCGGCCTGATCCGTATTTCGGACCATGACCGGGACGAGATCCTCAAAGCCATGCGGGTTCAGGTTGCCTCGGAATAGGCCTCGTCACGCGCCGCCGCGGCAGGCTTCTGCTCGGCTTCGATGAACTGCGCCAGCGTCATGTTGTCGAGCACATCGGCCATGGCGTCGCGCACTTCCGTCATAGACAGGCGTACGAGGCACTCCTCCGGATTAAGACAATCGTCGCAGATCTCGAAGGCGGTGCGGCTGGCGCAGCGGATCGGCGCCAAGGGCCCGTCCAGCGTGCGGATCACATGCCCGATCATGATCTCGGATGTCGTCTTGGAGAGGCTATAGCCACCGCCCGGCCCCTTCTTCGAGCGCAGCATGCCGGCCTTGCGAAGCTCGAGCAGGATGGCGTCGAGAAACTTCTTGGGGATGTTGTTGCGCTCTGCGATTTCGGTGATGAATGCGGTTTCGCCGGGCGCCAGCTTGGCCAGGTCGGCCATCGCCTTGAGCCCGTATTTTGCTTTCTTCGTCAGCATGCTCATCCTCTGTCAGACCGGCAGGCCGGCCTGTATTCGCCCCGATGCGACCGTTATACCCTTCAATTTCCATATAATTAGTATAAATAATGGCAGTTGCAAGGCTTTTCGGCGCCTGCGTCGCGACAATACCATATTGTTTCTACACAGATAGTGACAAGCCGTCGCTGGCCGTGTTTGCCACTCGGAAGAGCGGGAAACCGATCGCCACTATGTCGTGATAGAACGCGCGCCTATCGTTATCGAAATTCCATTCCGGGGCCACGACTGGAAGCTGCTCACCCGATCCCTCCAAAAGTTATTCAAAAACATCTTCCCGCAAACTCTATTTCACCAGAAATCGCAGCGCGCAATCGGCTCGATCGCCGAAGAAACTGCATATTTTTTGTTGTCGATGCCCTCCTATTGCTTGCCGTCCTTCTCCAATACTCACGAAAATCATCAGCGCGAAGGACAATAGTTAACCTGAGGTAAAGATATAGGGTTTACAGTTCGTATCCGTTGGGACGAGCGCCGGTTCGGCGTGGCTGGAGGGCTTCGACCACAGGACGGAAGCGCGGAAAAGCGGGGGCGGCAGGCGTGGGGCCAGGCCGCAGCCCAGAGCAGATTCGTAGGGGCATACAAGCATGACAACCAACACCGATGCTGTCGTTACATCCATTGCGGAAACCAGCAGCGAAAGCGGCACGCTGGGCATCGGCGACACCATCACCTTCACGCTGACCACCGATCAAACCATCTATGTCACGCAGACGGCGGAACTGACGCTCAGCAACGGCGGCTATGCGGTCTATGCCGGGCTCGACGGCAACGGCAACCCCACATTCACCTACACGGTCGCCGAAGGCGACACGGCCACGACCGATCTTACCGTCACCGGCCTCGATGCGAGCGCCGGCAAGATCTATGGACCCGGCTCGCAAGTGAGCCTCGCCACGCAAACCCTGGTCAACACGGGCAATCTGCCGTTTTCCATCGCCACGGGGGATTTCGACGGCGACGGCAAGCTCGACCTGGTGACGGCCAATCAGTCGGACGACACGGTCTCGGTGCGGCTGGGCAACGGCGATGGCAGCTTCTCGGATACGGCGACACTTGCGGTCGGCAGCGGCCCCAGCTCCATTGCCGTGGCCGACGTCAACGGCGACGGCAAGCTCGACATGCTGGTGGCCAATCAGCAGGACAATACGGTTTCCGTGCTGTTGGGCAACGGCGATGGCAGCTTCGCCAGCGCGTCGAACATCGCCGCCGGTAACAGTCCCAGTTCCGTCACGGTGGCCGATGTCAACGGTGACGGCAAGCTCGACCTGCTGATTGCCGACGAAGGCACAGATACCGTTTCCGTGCAGCTGGGCGATGGAGCGGGCAGTTTCTCGGCATCGGCGGATATCGCCGTGGCTACCGATCCCTATGTCGTCAGCCTGGCGGATATCGACGGTGACGGCAAGCTCGACCTGGTGACGGCAAATTACAGCAGCGACTCGCTGTCGGTGCGGTTCGGCGACGGTGCCGGCGGCTTTTCCGGCGGATCGGACATCGGCATTATCGGGCACGGCACGTCCGTCGCCGTGGCAGATGTCGATGGCGACGGCAAGCTCGACATGGTGACGGTCGACTATGCCAGGGACACGTTGTCGGTGCTGCTGGGCAATGGCGACGGCACGTTCACCAGCGCGGCCGATATCGGCATGACCGGAGACCCGATCTCCGTTGTCCTGGCCGATATGAATGGCGACGGCAAACTCGACCTGGTGGCAGCCAAACGCTATGACGGCGCCATCTCGGTGCTGCTCGGCAATGCGGATGGCACATTTTCCAACCAGATCGATATCAATGTCGGCTCACGCCCCCGTTCCATCACCCTCGTGGATGTCAATGGCGACGGCAAGCTTGACGTGCTGGTCGGCAATCAGAATGACAACACCGTCTCGGTCCTGCTGAACACGTCGGCCGACAGCGTCTCCTTCGACACGTCAAGCATCGCCAGCGCCACCGGCGCCGACAGCGGCTATGCGGTAGATGCGAGACGGCCCGATGCGCCAAGCGTTGTGCTAACCCATGACACAGGCTCGACCGGCACCGATACGATCACCAGCAATGCGGCGCTGACCATCACCTGCGAGAGCGGTGCGACGTTGAGCTATATCGTGGATGGCGGGGCTGCGTCGGGCAGCTATGATCCGACCGGGCTCGTCGACGGCGACCATACGGTCATCGTCACCCAGACAGATGCGGCGGGCAATGTTTCCAATGCTACCACCATCACCTTCACACTCGACACCAGCATCACAGCGCCGAGCATCCTCCTCACCGACGATACCGGTACCTCCAGCGCCGACCAGATCACCAGTGATGGTACGATGTCCACCGTCACCACGGAACTCGGCGCGACCTTGAGCTATGTCGTCGATGGCGGCACCGCATCGAGCAGCTATGATCCGACCGCGCTTGCCGATGGCCAGCACACGGTCACCATTACGGAGACGGACCTGGCTGGTAATGTCTCCACCTCCGCCAGCATTACCTTCACGCTCGACACCAGCGCTGCGGCGCCGACCGTCGGCCTCACCAACGACACCGGTTCCTCCAGCACGGATACGGTCACGAATGATGGCAGCCTGACCATCGATGGCAAGGAGACGGGTGCGACGCTGAGCTACAGCGTCGACGGCGGCACGGCATCGGGCAGCTACGACCCGACTGCGCTTGCTGATGGGCAACATACGGTCACCGTCATCCAGACGGACAAGGCCGGCAACGTCTCCACGGCCGGCAGCATCACCTTCACGCTCGACCGGACCGCGCCGGACGCGCCAGGCCTCGCCTTGACCGACGACACCGGCACATCGAGCACGGACAATGTGACGAGCGACGGCAGTCTGACCATCACAGGCAAGGAAGCCGGCGCGACCTTGAGCTATGTCGTCGATGGCAGCAGCGCATCGGGCAGCTATGATCCAACCGCGCTTGCGGAAGGACAACATACGGTCTCGATCACCCAGACGGATGCGGCAGGCAATGTCTCCGCCGCAGGAAGCATCACCTTCACGCTCGACTATAGTGGCGCCACGCCGGTTATTAGCCTGACCAGCGACACGGGCACGTCCAGCGCCGACCAGATCACCAGCGATGCCGCCCTGACCGTCACCGGCATAGCGAGCGGCGCGACGCTGACCTATGTCGTCGATGGCGGCACCGCGTCGAGCAGCTATGATCCGACGGCGCTCGCCGATGGCGAGCATACGGTCACCGTCACCCAGACCAATATGGCGGGCGTTGTCTCTGCCGCCGGCAGCATCACTTTCACGCTCGACACCAGCGCTGCGGCACCGACCGTCAGCCTGACCGACGACACCGGCTCCTCCGACACGGACGAGATCACGAGCAATGGCGCCCTGACCATCACCAAGGAGTCCGGCGCCACGCTGAGCTATAGCGTGGATGGCGGAAGTGCATCGAGCAGCTATGATCCCACTGCGCTCGCCGATGGGCAGCATACGGTCACCGTCACCCAGACGGACAAGGCCGGCAACGTCTCGACCGCGGGCAGCATCACTTTCACGCTCGACACCAGCGCCGCGGCGCCGACCGTCGGCCTGACCGATGACACCGGTTCCTCCAGTACAGACAACGTGACGAGCGACGCCACCCTGACCATGACCAAGGAAGCCGACGCGACATTGAGCTATGTCGTCGATGGCGGAACGGCGTCGAGCAGCTACGATCCGACTGCGCTTGCCGACGGCCAGCACACGGTCAGCGTCACGGAGACGGACAAAGCGGGCAATGTATCGACCGCAACCCGCATCACCTTCACGCTCGACCAAAGCGCACCCTCGGCTCCCTCCGTCGCACTGACGGCCGATACCGGCTCTTCCGACACCGACCACATAACCGGCAATGCCGCGCTGACCATAACCGGCACCGAAACCAGCGCGACGCTGAGCTATGTCATCGACGGCGGGGCGGCCACGGCCAGCTACGATCCGAGCGCGCTTGACGACGGCCAGCATACGGTCAGCATCACCGAGACCGATGCGGCGGGCAATGTCTCGACGGCCACCAGCATCACCTTCACGCTCGACCGGGATGGGATTACGGCGCCTGTTGTCGCCTTGACCTCCGACACGGGCGCCTCCGGCAGCGACAAGATCACGAGCAATGGGGCGCTGACTGTCACCGGCACGGAGACCGATGCGACACTGAACTATACAGTGGATGGCGTCACACTGACAGGCAGCTACGATCCGACCGTGCTCGCTGATGGCCAGCACACGGTCAGCGTGACCCAGACCGATGAGGCGGGTAATGTGTCCATGGGCGGCAGCGTGACCTTCACGCTCGATCGGACCGCACCGACCGTGACCGGGCTTAACGCTTCAGGTTCGGGTATCGATAACGGCTCCGGCACGCTCACTACCGGCGATACGGTCGAACTCAGCCTGACATTGAGCGAGGCCGTCGCGGTCAACAATGGCGACAGCCTATCGCTGTCGCTGAGCAATGGCGTCCATGCGACATTCGATGCGGGCGCCTCGACGGCGACAATGCTGGTCTTCACCTACACCGTGGCCCTGGGAGACACTGCGGCCGACCTTTCGGTGACGAACGTTCAGCTGCACGGAGCGTCCCTGACGGATGCGGCCGGTAACGTGGCGGATCTGTCGGGCGCGGTCGGCAACCTCGCGGGAACGCTGGTCATCAACGGCGATACCGGCACGGCCGGCAAAGATTCCATCAAGGGTACGGATGGAGACGATGCACTGCGCAGCCTCGGGGGCGATGACGTGATCTCGGGCCGTGGCGGCGACGACATGATCCTGGGCGGCGCCGGCAACGACAAGATATCCGGCGGCAGGGGCAACGATAGTCTGCGTGGGGGTGCCGGCGACGCCGGGCATGACACGCTGGTCGGTGACGCGGGCGATGATACGCTGCGGGGCGGTCCAGGTCGTGACATGCTTTCGGGCGGGGCCGGCGACGACAATCTTTATGGCGTCACCGGCAACGACCGTTTGCTGGGCGGCGCAGGTGACGACGAGTTGCATGGCGGACAGGGAGCCGACAGGCTTGTCGGCGGCACGGGCCACGACACATTCGTATTCTCAAGCCTGTCCAGCAGCACGGTCAAGAGCGCAGGGCGCGACACCATCGCCGACTTTGGCAAGGGCGACCACATCGACCTGTCGACGATTGACGCCAATAGCGATGCGCAGGACAACCAGTCATTCTCTTTCATCGGCATCGGAAGTTTCGACGGCAGCGCCGGCGAGCTGCGCTACGAGACGCAAGGCGCCGACACCTATGTCTACGCCGACACGGATGGCGATGGCCATGCAGACTTCAGCCTGCAGCTCAATGGCATCATCAAACTCTCAAGAGAGGATTTCATTCTCTAAAGCCAGATGGAAAATGCGCCGGCGACACCGCGACCTGCGTCAAATTGGCGCTGGCGAAAAGAATCCTGACCATCGACCAGTCGCCGCGGCTGGTGTGGCAGTCCGCTGCATCGCAGCGGCCACAATAGCAGGCGATCTGCTGATGTTTGTCCTTGTCGTGCACAAACGCAATACACGCCGGTTCTCGGTCAGCTGCCGGGAAAAGCCGCCATTTCTTGCTTTCACAGCCATTCCACAACCACACATCTTATGGATGGCCAGCATRCCATGCCGAAGCAGGCGACAGCCGGCGCAGCGCGATTGAGCAAAATCGAGCCTCTTGCACATTGATCCACAGTCCATTTTTTGGCACTGCAAACTAAAGAAAGCTCAGCCTGCAAGACGAAAATGATCGTCCTTTTCCCGCTTTAAAACAGGCAATGAACGTTCAAATCACCGGATTTCCGCGCATTAAGCAAACGGATACCGCGTTGCTTAGATGAATCGTAATTCTTGTCAGATATCAATTTCCCTGTCACCGCCAACCGTCCCAATATTGTCATCAAGGAGTAGGGGATGTCGAAACTGCTTGCACGCTTCCTTAAGGAAGAATCCGGCGCGACTGCCATTGAATATGGCCTGATCGCTGCTCTGATTTCCATCGCACTGATCACCGGGGCAACCGCTCTCGGTACCGCCCTCAACAACCAGTTTGAAGCGCTCGCTGGCAAGCTGAACGCCACCTGACAGTAGTCTGGTCGCCACTCGACGGCGCGGCCACGCGATCGCAAGGTTCATTGTCTTTCTCCGTCTCCTGAAAGGCAGTGGACCTTGCGCCGCCGGCCGGCTGTTTTGGCCGCCTGAGGCTTCAGAACCGAAATGCCGAACCGCGGGGCATCCACCCACGCGGATAGCCGTATTTTCAGGCAATTTTCGACGCCATCCGCATGAACCGGTGCAACGTCGACTGCTCAGCCTCGCAACAGCACGATGACGAAAAGCAAGCCGCAATAGGTCAGGTGATGCAGCAGCTGGTCGGCGCCATGCAATGCCCAGAACGCGCGCGAATTCGTCGAATTCTGATGCGTGTGTGAATAGACCACCTTGGCGAAATCGATGAGATAGTGGATGGCAAACTCGCCGGCCGTGAGCCCTACCATCGCCAGACCACCCAGGCCCGCGACGAAATAGACCGGCAGTGAGCCGATCGCGTGCAGGCCGGCATGAACATAGCCTCCCGCCATGCGGAAATCGCCTTTGCCGCGCAGGATCCAGCCGGATTGCAGCAGATAATCGGCGACAAAATGCTTGACCTGCAGCCAGACCAGCATCCCGATCACCAGGCTTGGCGTCGTCATTCCTTCCTCCTCACTCCCCCGTCCCAATCCGTCGGCCGGACCGGCACGATCCGTCCCGCCACCGGCAGGACGCTGAAATAGGCCAAGACCGGGACGGGGCGTTTGTCAAGAGCGGCCCTGCGCAAACGACATCGAAGCGAAGGTCCGTACAGCCGTAAAACACCGGTGATGAGGACGTGTTGGCTGGTCATTTCCCCTGGCAGATCGGCAATTCCTTGATCGGTCCCGGAGGATGGTCCTTCTTGTACTGGACGATGATCGGCTCGAGTGTTTCCTTGTGCCAGAATTTCGGCGCGCCGATTTCCTTCAGGCAGGTGTCGTTCCAGTAGAGACCCTGGTTCGCCGGCGATTTGCCCACGGCGACGGCCTTGTCGATGGCGTTGATGTCACGCGCCTGCGGATAGATGTAGAGCGTCGTGGGATTGTTCTGGATCATCGACATGACATGCTTGGCATCAGTCTGCGACCAGCTGGTGCAGCCATCACTGCGGCCGCCGTTATAGTCGACCAGCTTGCCGAACGGCACGAAACCGTCATGGTTTGCATACTGGCTCTTCGGATCTTTCATCCGGCACATGCCGCCGAGCTTCACCGCCGGATGACCGCCGATCAGGCGTTCCTGGGCATTTGCCGTATCCCCCTCGCCGCTGAACTGGACGAAGCTGCGAAGAAACGGAGCATCCTGGCCCGGACGAGCCTTGTAATACCCCTTGAACGTCTTCTTCATACCGGCCGTCACATAGACGCCGCCGGTCGTCAGGTCGGAATCCATGGCATTGCCGAAATTCTTTACGCAACGCCTGCCGTTGGAGAAATTCGCAACGCTGCCCAGTTTGCGGCCACTGCCGTGGCCGGCAGGGATCGCCTCGAAATCATGGCTGGCTTCGCAGATGATGTAGAAGCGCTTGCCGAGCTTGAAATTGCCCATGTCGTTGGGGCGCGTCGCGTCCATGGCGAAATAACAGGGATTCTTGACCGCGCCGGCCGCCAGCTTTTGCAGATAGAGCGTCCGGGCCCTGAGCAGCACGACCTCCGTGATCTGGCCGTCATTGTTGCCGACATGGGCTTTGAGCCAGTCCGGTATGTCTGCCGACTTCGCCGCGCCAGATGGTTCGGAGCCAGATATGGCAAAAACGCACGCCATGCAGACGGCGATCAGTATGCGCGCTAAGAACGTCAAAGCGTATTTCCCTTCCAGATCGAGCGCTCGCCTTGCAACAGCCGAGCACGACGACGCGCCTGCCCCGATGCCCACAGGCGCACATGCCGATTGAGTTGCTTATTTGCATTGCGCGAATATGACCATTCAAATTGCTCGCCCCGCTATCACGAGAATTTGACAATAGCCGGGCCGATCTCCATCGCATCCTCTGCCCGACCGTTGCTCCGCCACGAGCCTCAAGGGGGGCGACAGACCAGATGCTCCCAAGACATCCGCAGGCAGAGGCATCGTTAAGAGAGGTTGCAAGGTAAGGTTACTTTAGCAATCCATTTTTCACCGCCGCGCCTTTATGCAATTTTCGCTCCGCCTGAGAAGGCACGGGCGTGGCGGCAACGCCAGGGGACTTACCCCATGCAAGTCCCTGTCCGGTCAGCCCTGCATCGGACCGCCCATCATCATCCCCGCTCCGGCCGCCGAGGTCGGGATTCGCCCAATACCGCACGAAGGTTTCCGTCGACGGAAAAGCCGTCTCTGGGAAGCAATGTCATGAACCCGATAGCTCATCCATGGTTGCCCCGAGGCAAGTTTGAGGCAGAGTCCGGGCCGGCAGAAGGGCAAATCGATGTAACGCATTGTCTCAAAGCTTCATTGGTCTTGACTGATTTTTCCGGAACCTTCCCTTCCCTGTCGCCTTTTGTCGGCATCGGTACGCCGAAACGAAAGGAACAGATGATGAAAGCCACTCTCCTTATTGCTACCGCCGCCGCCCTGTCGGCCAGCACTTTTGCATATGCCGGCGATAACGGCGGCAAGGTCACCGGTCTCGTTGGTGGCGCCGCAACGGGCGCCGTCATAGGCGGCCCTGTCGGCGCCGTGATCGGAGGCGCCGTCGGCCTCACTTTGGGCGCGGCCATCGACCCGCCGCCGGATCGCGTCGTCACCTATGTCGAGGACCAGCCGGTCGAACGCTCGGTCATCGTCAACGAAACTATCCGCGTCGGCCGGCCGCTGCCGGAGCGCGTTGTCTTGACACCGGTTCCCGATGATCGCCGATATGCCTATGCGATCGTCAACCAGCACCGCGTCATCGTCGACCCGCGCAACCGCGTCGTGGTTCGCGTGATGGAATGACAGGTCCAGGGACGGTCTCGGACGGCCGTTCTTCTGAGGTCGGCGCGTGCCGCCGGCCGCCGCAGGACATCGCAAGGCCGATTTCCTTCCAGTCTGACGTCTGCAGGAAGCCTCACGCCGAGGCTTCCACCTGGCGCCGATTGACGACGCCATCGGCATCGCCAGAGCCGCGGCCGGGCGGCCTTTGGGTGGAAGATGATCGTCAGACGTCTCGACACCAGCGTCAGTGAATTGTTCCATCACACTCGGCCGCCGCGCCACTCCCGCGACGCCACGTATATTTTTCAGCTGACCGCTTGATAAGTGTTCTCATTTGCAGAATAAGACATACACATCATTCTTCATTTGAGATCGAAATGGATCTTTCCAACGTCGAAATATTCCTCGCGGTTACCGAGACGTCGAGCATCACCCGCGCCGCGAAGGTCCTCGGTCGCGTGCCGTCGAATGTGAGCGTTCGGGTGCAGCAGCTGGAACAGCAACTGGATGTCACGCTCTTCAGCCGTGACGGCAAGAAGATGACCTTGACCCGCCAGGGCGAGACGTTCCTCACCTATGCACGGCGACTGCTTGCGCTGGCCGCCGAGGCGCGCTCCGCCGTCAGGCCGCTAAGTCCGTCCGGCAGCCTGCGGGTCGGCACGATGGAAAGCACCGCCGCCAGCCGTCTGCCCGAAGTCCTCGCCGCCTTTCGAACCCGTTGGCCCGATGTTTCATTGCGGCTGACCATGGGGCCGACGCGGGAACTGGCGCAGGCCGTGCTCGCCGAAGAGCTCGATTGCGCCCTGATCGCCCGACCGTCCGAGGCGTTGAAGCGGGAGGACGAAGTCTTGGGGATCGATCTCTCCGATCTGGTGTCGCAGACGGTCTATGTTGAAGATGTGATGCTGGTGATCCCGGCTGGCCATCCAGCAATACGAACCGCTGCCGATCTCCGGGTCGACGCGCTCGTAGCGCTTGAGCCCGGATGTACCTATCGCCGCATCGCCGAGCACTGGAGCAAATCGGCGAGTGATCTCAAAGTGGTGGAGTTGAATTCCTATCACGCCATCGCTGCAAGCGTTGCCGCCGGCAATGCCGTCGGCGTCATGCCGAAATCGGTGTTCGATCTCCTGCAACGTCCCGCAGGAAGCACGACCTACGCGCTTGCCTCGGTCGATACGCTCCTGGTTCAGCGTCAAGGCGATCAATCGCCTGCGCTTCGTGCCTTTGCCGAAACCCTTCACGCCCGGGCGCCGGCACGCTGATCTCGCCCAACCCCTCAATCTTCCTGGTCACCTGTATTTTTCAGTCTCGTGTTCCCATGCTTCACCGTGCAGATCTCACCTCCGGAAAGGCCGGACAAACCAGCGTTCAGATTTTTCGCCCCATCCTGGCGGGCGCAACGTTGCGCGAGCGGTTGATCGCCTGCCTCGGCGCACTGATCGGCATCGCATTGACCGGATTGATCTGTGGCATGATCGCAGGGCAAGGACCTGATCTGCCGCTGATTGTTGCCCCGATGGGGGCTTCCGCCGTACTGCTCTTCGCCATACCGGCCAGTCCCCTCGCCCAACCCTGGTCGATTATCGGCGGCAATACGATCTCGGCGCTGGTCGGCTATTGTGTCGCTCAGTTCATCCATGAGCCGATCCTGGCGATCGCCGTCGGCGTCTCGCTTGCCATTGGCGCCATGTCATTCACCCGCTCCCTGCATCCGCCGGGTGGCGCTGCGGCGCTGACGGCCGTGATGGGCGGTCCAGCGGTGGCCAAATGGGGCATACTTTTCGCTTTCATGCCTGTCGCGGTGAATTCCTGCATCCTGGTCGGCCTCGGCGTGCTGTTTCACAAACTGTCGAAGCGCAGCTATCCGCATGTCGCAGCGCTCGTCCCAGCCAACACCCACAATACGGCCGATATGCCGCCGCGGGCACGTGTCGGATTCCGGGAGGAAGACGTCGATCGCGCACTCGCCGCACTGGACGAGACGTTCGACATCGACCGCACCGATCTCAGCCGGCTGCTGCAGCAGGTGGAATTGCAGGCATCGATCCGCTCGCACCGGGACCTGACCTGCAATGATATCATGTCGCGCGACGTCATCGCGGTCGGGCCGCAAACGGCGCGCGACGAGGCATTGGCGCTGCTCCTCAAGCACAATATCCGCACCCTGCCGGTCAAGGATGACGACGGCCGGTTGATGGGCACGGTGGGCCTGCGCGAATTGTTGCAAGGGTCCGGCAACGTGAGTGAAATCAAGTCGAAGGCCGCCACCGCTTTTGCGGATGATCCTGTCATGTCCCTGGTGCCCGCACTCACGGACGGACAGATGCATGCCGTCATCATCATCGACAAGGATGGATATGTTCAGGGCCTGATATCCCAGACCGATTTGATGAGCGCCGTGGCCCGTTCGCTGGCCGAGAAGGATTCCGCCGCCTGAGGCTGGGCACGCTTGCTGGCGGCGACATATTTCCGAGGCCGTTCGCCGCGCATGGCTTTCCTTAAAGGTGCCGTCGTCATGCCGGCTTGGATGCGGCAAATGAACAAAATTGCTCGTTTGATGCGATAATTTTGCTTCGACCCGGCCTTTGGTGCAGAATAACAGGAGTCGTTGGGTTCATCCGCCAGATAGGATAGGATGATGCATGTCCTTGCACATCAAACGCGTTTACGACCCAAGTGACRACAGCGACGGCAAGCGCATCCTCGTCGATCGCCTATGGCCACGCGGTTTGAGCAAGACAGAGGCCAGGGTCGACATCTGGTTGAAAGAGGTGGCGCCGAGCCCGGTCTTGCGGCGCTGGTTTGGCCATGATCCCGAGAAATGGACTGAGTTCCGTCGTCGTTACCGCGATGAATTGGAGAAAAATTCCGAGGCGGTCGATGCGTTGAAGAAAGAGATCGGCCGTGCGACGGCAACGATTCTCTATGGCGCCAAGGACAGTGAGCATAACCATGCCATCGTGCTCAAGGATTTCATCGAAAAGACGTAGAGCGCTCTATTCATCGGTGACGATGATGTCCATGGCGATGTCATGCGGCTGCGGATAGATGGTGCGGATGCGGCTCCCGCGATAGCCGACGCCGATGGCGATCGGCTTTTTCGCCATGGCCGCCAGCGTCCGATCGAAATAGCCGCCGCCATAGCCCAGCCGAAAATTCCCCGCATCGAAGCCGACGACCGGTGCGATGACGATATCCGGCACGACGACTGCCCCACGCGCCGGCACCAGGATGTTCCAGATGCCGCGCTCCAACGGCTCGCCGGGTGACCACAAACGGAATTGCAGCGGCGCGCTTTTTTCCACGACCACCGGAAGCGCTATCCGTTCGCCGCGGTCAAGCGCTTCGATCAGCCAGTTGCGCAGGTCGGGCTCGGCCTTGAACGGCCAGTAGAGGCTGACGATGCGGCTGCCGATCTTGCCGATCGCCTGGTCGAGATTCTTGGCGATCTTTTCCGACCCGACTTTCCGCGCATCCACGTCCATGCCCATGCGGTCCGCGATCAGCCGTTCGCGCTCGGCCTTGCGCCAGCGCGCCACATCACTCCATGTGGAATTGCTGGCCAGCGAGCGGAGTTCCGGCATGAGCTCATGCCTGGAACATGGCGGAGAGGCATATTCGCAAGGCAGGTCGTCGTCATCGGGCATGTCRGATCTCTTGGCAGTTCACGCCAGCGATAAGGTGCGCCGCTTGAAAACCGAAGGCAAACGGAATTACCGGACCAGCGTCATTGCGCTCGGCGGCGAACTGAGCCTGTGGAATCCGCGGCTGCTCGACTGGCTGGTCGAGATGAAGAAAACCAAGCCGGAAATCGCGCTCCGCCCCCATGTCGGGCTGGCGGAGCAATAACTGGACAGGCACGGCAGCAGCTGCCTCTGGACTGATCGACGCTTTCAGGCGTGACGCGGGCGCAGCAGTGAATTGATCACCAGTTCGCGGCCGGCACGATTGATGCCCACTGCGTTCGCGCGTCGCTCCGCCAGGCCGAGCGCAATCAACTGATCCGCGAGTTCTACCGAGAGTTCCGGATATGGTCCACGGTTCATGCGCCGTAGCGCCGTCTTCTGCTCCTCCTGCAGATCGTCCCAGTTCGGCGCCATCACATTCTCCTGTCTGCAGACACAACACACTGGAGGCGCTAAAGATCGCGACATGCTTCAGGCGAGACGCCGACATCATTCCGCACAAGCGTCCAGTTCGGTAACCGCAGGGTAACCGACACCGCACAGCTGTCCCAACTTGGGATTTCAGATCGCTCAGGCAAAAAATCTACCTAAACTCGTCGATTCCATCTGTTCAATCGAAAAAGATCGGCTATGGTTTAACTACCGCTGATAGGAGGCAGGCCAAGCATACCATCTTCGGGCGTGGATGATTTTGCCCGCAAGGCGCTGATTTGATCGGCACAGTTCTGCGAGGGAGCGATGTTGACGAAGTTGCCGGATCCGGTCGATATTTATGTGGGATCGCGCATCAAGTTGAAGCGTCAGGCGCTTGGTCTCAGTCAGCACGGTCTCGCACCGCTGATCAATGTGACCTTCCAGCAGTTGCAGAAATATGAGCGCGGCATCAATCGCGTCGGCCCGTCGCGGTTGCAGCTTCTCGCCAAGATTTTTGGCGTGCCGGTCGGCTATTTCTTTGACGACAATCCAAAGGGGCCACCGACACTTAATGCCGTCGATGCGAATCCCGAGACCAACCTCATCATGTCTTTTCTCGGCAGCCGCGACGGTCTCGATCTCAATCGGTCCTTTCTGAAGATCAAGGACATGGCAACGCGCAGAATGATCGTCATGCTCGTCAACACCGTCGCCGGGCTCAATGAGCCGCAGGCCTCGTCGGAAATTACCCTGCCCCCCGACCCTTCCATGTCGTGATCATTTGCACCTCTTCATGTTCACCCCTTACGTCGCATCCCTTCTTCCGCCGCTGCCTCCAGCCTTTTGACGCCCCAGCCTTTTGACGCCCTTGTGACGCCGGCCATGTTTCATTCCTTGCCAGTCGAGTAGAGGGGAAGGGTTGAAAAATGGAAGACACGATTCTTGTTGAGAATATCGAAACGGACCTCGTCCATGAACTGGTGTCGCTGACGCGGCTGGTCACCTATGCGCGCAATTGCGCCCGCGATCTCAAAGTCGAAATGCCGTCCTATTGCCTGGATATGGCACTTTCGGCGCTTCTGACCGAGGTCGAGAAGCGGGGCTTGTCGATCAACGAGGTGACAACGAAGGACAGCTACGGCATTCCGGCGGCGTTCCACTGAACAACGATTGCGATGTCACCAAACTGGCGTTTCTTAAAGCGTGCCTCGCGAAAGTGTGCCGCGTTTCGCGAATGAGGTATGCTCTAGGAGACGCCGGCAAGGCGCAGGCCGTTGTAAAATTCTTCGTTGGCCGCACTGTTCTTGTCCGGCGAAAGCCTGACGATTTCGCGCGCCGTCATGCCGGGATAGATTTCCATCAATCGATCGGCGGCGTTGCGGGCCTCGTCGAGATCGCCGCTCAATGCCAGGCTCGCGGTCAGCACACGCAGTGCCGGCTCGTCATTGCTCATTTTTCTGCACAGTTCGACCGATTTGCCATAATCGCCGATCTTGAAGGCGATGCTGGCGCCGGCCCACCAATAAATGTCGGGCGCCATCGGATTGAGATCGATCGCCAGCTCGAACCGCTTCCAGCCCTCGGCAGGTTCGCCGAAATGAGCGAGCGCATCGGCATATTGCAGCAACAGATCGGCCGAATGCGGCGCGAGCGTCTCGGCTTCGGCGAACTTGAGCGCCGAGCCCTCGTAATCGCGCTGGTAGAGCGCAACCACCGCCGACATCCAATGGCCCATGCACGAGGCCGGATCGGCTTCGATCGCCGCCTCTGCTTCCGCGCGCGCGCGTTGCAGCAGATAGGGATCGTTACCGCCGAGCATCAGCCATTCGAGCTGCAGCGTCTGCGCGATCCGGGCACGGGGTGCCGCCATGCCGCGGTCGAGGTCGACCGCTTGGCGAAACTCCCGCCGGGCGCGCCGCAAAAGCGGAAGATCGCAGTTCTTGAGAAGCCGCTGCCCCTCCAGGAGATGCAGATATGCGGTGGGCGTGTAGACGCCCGACGGGTCCAGGCTGTGCCTTTCGATCACCTCGGCGACGGTCGCAGCAATGCTTTTCGACAGGAACCGGAAGGCAAGATGAAAATTCTTGCCACCCAGGACATATTCCGCCGACCAGAGGATTTGCGAGCTTGCTTCATGCACGACCGAACAGGAAATATGGTCGGGGGTGAGCAAGGTGCTGCGAACGGTGAAGTCGAGATTTGCAAGCCGATCGGCCGGCACCTCGCCCGACATGGCAAAGGTCGTATGCGGCGCGATTACCGCGAAAGAACGGAAGCGCGTCAGGCTATTGGCCACATCCTCGATGAAGGCATTGATGATCGGCGATGCGGCCGTGCCATCCACCTGTATCGGGGCACGGAAACCGACACGTGAGACGGTGTGATTGCGCGCGCTGACCTCATGCGGGATAACCAGCGCGTTGCCGCTCAGCACACGCTTATGGATCGCCGTCACGGCAGCGGATGGCGCGCGCTGCTCGCTCTTGAGGACCCGCGACAGCGTCTCATAGGTCCGTGCAATGCCGTCGGTGTGGCCGGAGCGCGCATAGGCTTCCATGACCAATCGGTAGCTGTCTTCACGATCCGGCTCGTAATCGATGACGAGCTTGGCGACAGCGGCGATATCCCGCTGCTTCGAGGCACCGAAACGCGTGAGGTCTTCGAGCAGGGTCGCCGCGAGACTGAAGAAATGATCGCGGATGCGACCGCGTTCGGAGAGCAGCCAGAGATAGAACTGATCCTGGCCGGTATCGATCCCATCGAGCAATTGTCCGCGCATCAGCGACAGCGCACGCATTCTTTTCTCGATATCCGTCGCCTGACAGCCCTCGAGGAAAAAGGCGAGATCGGAGCGCTCGCTGCCGGGACCAGCCACCAACATAGTGCCGGGCGCAAGCACGAACGGCTCGTCTTCCGGCTGCAGCTTTTTCAAGCGCATCAGCAACTGCCTGAGATTGGCGAGCGCACGCGCCTGGTCGACATCCTCCCACAGCATCGACGCGAGCACCTGTCGGGACTGCTTTTTCTCCGGCGCCAGAATCAAGGCGGCGATCAAGGCATAGCCTTTTTCCGGAAATGTCGTCGGCGTTGCGACTTCGATTTCCGGCACTCCCAATATTCTGATGAGCGCGCTGCGAAATTTCATCGGCGCGCAACATGTTTGGCGAGACGCCATGACGGTCGCCGGAAATCCGGGGATGGTATTGCAAGCGAATCGTTAGCCGTGATCATCCGACAGACGCGTTGTTGGCGTTGACATTGTCCGGGAGAAACATTGCCCTGCCCTTGCGGCGCAAGACTTTCGAAACGCATCGCAATGCGCCGCCGTGCTCGGCAACAGATTCCGCCCCGCCGACCAATATGACGTCAAATCCGAGGGAATGCCATAGCGCAACATTTTCGTTGTCGAAGGCCAGCAGAGAATAATTTTCCCCAAAAGACGGCATCCAGACCAAAGGCTTCGCTTCACCCGGCCGAATGCCATTTTCGACGATCACATTGTTGTAGAGTCGGGGAAAAAACCTCTGGCCGGCCAAGCCCGGCGCGAAGGGCACGGGATTGCGGAGAACCGCGAACCCAGCCCGCGACAGATGACGGGCGCAGGCATCGATCTGCCTCTTTGCTGAAACGACCTGGGCCGCATGGGGATGCGACGGAGAGACAGGGTCGGCAATCAGAAGCAACGGCTGTCCGGATTGGGAAAGTCCGGTGATGGAGACGAACTGATCGACATGCAGCCCGAACTGATACCATCGATCTGCCTGGCAGATGCTGGCAGCCACCGCCGTCAATCCAGCAGTCGGGAGGTGGGGGGCGGGTGACCCGGCATGCCGCGCCCTCAACTCGTCGGCACGAAAACCGAAGACATGCACCGGCCTGGCATCCAGCGCTTGAATGCGGTCAAGCGCGTGCTGCAAGCCGGAATCGCCGCCGAAGTGGCGCGCGGCGGACAGTCTTATGCTGTCGAAGCCGACGATGCGAAAATCCGGCCCCACGAGATGGTTGCCGCCGGCCATGTGCAGTTCCAGGCGCTCCCAGGTGCAGCGCTGCTGCCGCGCCAGCCATCGCGCCAGGGAATTGGCATTGTCCGTAAACGTGTCGCCGATGCGATAGCCGTCACAGCCGATACGAACATGCAGGCAATCCTGGATCCAGAACCCACTCTTGCTCAACGCACCCTCGCCGACATCGACCAGCGTGGCCGAACAGCGGAGCGCCAGATGCGACAGCCATGCCTCGGCGCGAGCCCGTCCGGAGCCTTCGCAGAGCAGCAGCACATGCATGTGTGGCTTGAACGAAGCAACGAGATTGCCGATCATCGCTAGGACCGCCGCTGCTGCACCTTGATCCTTGTCGAGAATGAATTGCGGCAAGGCTATCGCAATCTCCTCGATCACATCACCGCAGTCCTCGACGAAACTCGGCTGCAAAGCAGATCGACGCTTGTCGGTCACCGAATGCGCTCCTCCAGGCGGCTGAAGAACCCTGTACGCTGGAAGGTCCAGCTCCTCGCGGCAGACCCTGCAGCAGGTTGCAGCAGATGATCGAGCAGACGCACCGCATCCTGCCGCTTGGCCTGTCTGTGGTGCTGCGACAGCGATGCAATCGCGCTTGCCCGCTCCTCATCGGCAATATTTGCCGCAGCCAGGATCATCCGCCAGGACCGCTTTGAAAAATGCAGGCTCCGGGCAGCCTGCAGCAGCGATTGCCGCTGCGACGTGGAGAAAGGCAGGTTCGGCTGTTCGAGGGTCGCCTCGACGTCGACAAGCGCGAGCGACACCGGTTGATAGGCCAATTCCGCCGGCGCGTGCGCGACCGCGACATCGGCATCGGAGACGCGGCGGCCGGAGGCATAGTCCTCGAAGATGGCTCCGATCCCCTCCATGCCGAATGCGGCACATTCAGCGGCCCGCAACGCCCCCATGCTGGCCGCGCCAGCCACATGGATACCCTCGGACAGCGCATGGAGGATTTCCTTGTGCCACACGGCGGCCGTGTCGCCGTAAAGGCCATCGATCAACCCGATCGCCGAGACGCCATCACGGACGGCGGCGAGAATATCCCCCGCGGCCGCCGGCCCGCGAAGACTGAGCGCACGATACCGGCTCATATCGACACCGAAGATGCTCGGCCCTGCAAAGACGACGGTTTTCATCGGACGCCGGCCCTCCCGAGAAAATCGCCGAGCGCGTTGGCCGAGAAGATCTGCAGGCCGGTGCTGGCGACCGACAGTCCCGGCACCAGCACCCGGACCACGACAACGCCATCCACGCCGGTCGGCAAGGGAAAGACATAGATATCCTCGACACCGCGCTCAATCAGCCAGGCCGCGAGCCGCTGCCAATCCGGTACAACAGGCTCCGGCACAACAGGGTCCGGCGCCAGATCCAGCCGTCGGTTGTYGAGCGGCGTCCCCATTGTCGGGCGATGATCCGGCGCAGATGTGGGACCATAGCGGCTGGGCTCGAGATCGTCGCGCGCGCCGGAAATGTCTGTGAGCCGCGATTGTACCGCTTCCAGCAAGGCAGCCAGCGCTGCCTCTGCCAGATCGAGCCGACAGGCGAGGCCCGCCGAGCGACGCGTCGCCGGGCCTGACGGGGCACTGATATCGCGCGGGATGACGGCCATCACGGCCGGGACAGCCAGATTGCTGGTGATGTCATAAAATTCGGGTGTAATGCCGGCATTCGCCAGGCGCCGCACGGCCTCGTCCAGATCGGCATTGATGCCGCCCCGGTAGTCGAGACGGCGATGATCGCGGCCCATCGCGCCGAGCGCGTCGATCAGGAAGGCGCTGTGATGTTCGACCAGTTCCAGCAGCGCGCGCAAGGTGGCGAAATCGAGATCGAACCCCGCCGCAAGCCCTTGCGACGTCATCTTGAAACTGGTGCGATCCCAGGGGAAATCGACCCGCATGTCCATCCCGATCAATTCATAGGGCGCATACACGTCCCGACCCGTCCGGTGGCTGAACCCCTTGACCCAGGCCCGATCGACCTGCCGGTCCAGCCTGGGGAAGTCACAGCGTGCCAGCTGATCGAGAGGCACGATCGGCATGCCCCGCTCGACAACCGAAACAATGGAGCCGATCTCGGAAATCAACGGCTTCGTCGCCTCGGCCACCGCTCCCTCGATGGCTTCCATGATGGCGCCGATGCGCGCCATGTCGGCCCGCAGCGCCTTTCCCTGGGAAACGGAAAGACAGCGGGAATTCGGCCGGCAGGCAAACCATACGGGAATGCCGATAATATCGAGATCGGTGACATCGCCGACGCGGGTGATGCCGAACCGCTGCGATATGGCGGCTGACAGCAGCTCTTCGGGATGCCTGCTGTCAGCCTTGGTTTTCGTGAATGAGACGGTCACGCGTTTATCGAGTGCATGCCGCTCACTTCGGCGTGTCGGACAGGATCGCCTGCGTCAGGTCGGTCCCCGTCGCCGACGGCCCGGTCGCCTTGAGCGCGGCCTGGATCGGCATCTGCGACATGCGATTGAGGTCCCAGTCGCCGTCCGAAACCGCGCCGACAAAGGTGAATTCGGCTTCGGAGATTGTCGCGCCCCCGGCCAGCACCGTTTCGATGCCTTGCGCCTGGTTGGGGTCGATGTGGGTGTTCGGGTTGCCGTCCTGCGTCGCAAGCCAGGTCCGTGCGGCGGCACCGACATGCGCATAGCCGTCGACGCCGGGATTCAGCGCTTCATAATCAAGGATGGCCTGATGCGGCACCAGCGCCGCACGCAACGGCACTGTCCTGATAAACAGGACCCCGGCGCCCTTTTTGCCGATGACGTAAAAGTTGGAATCAGCCATTTGTCTCCCCTTTCTAGACGATTAGCCAAATTCTGCTCTTCCCGCAGAGGAAGAAATTCCGTGTATATTTCGTTTCCGCCGCTTCTCGAAAAGTTTATCCCCCCGGGGATTGGCAAATACACTTGCACGCTTGAAAACACGCACACAGTTTCCTAAAATAAAGAATGCCGGGAGAGATAATTTTAACAATTGTCAATCGCGACAATCGACGATATTCCTGCAATGGAACTCCTGCTCTCGATACTCTGTGCTTACATTCTGTCGAGTTGCATTGACATTAGACGCGACACACCTGGGAAATGGAAGAGGGCAAAAATCCTGGTTTGACGCTCGTGTGACGCTCATTCTGTATTTCAAGCTGCTTCGACCCACCATCTAAAATGGTATGTCAGACTCTTGATTTCGGTTGTAGCAGGCACGGGATTGTACAGATGAAATTCAACAAATCCTTCGCCAGGTTCCAGGAGCATGTGAAGCCGTTTGCGCGCGCCGACGATGTCGGTTTCGTGATTACCGAGTTCCTTTGGTTCGCAGGACGCCCCTTCTACCCTCTCGCGTCGATATTGGAATCGACCGTCGCCAGCGTTTGCCTGAGCGCGCAGGATGCGCCGCCGGCGGACGAGGACGATCTCGACCTCATCTTCCGCATGCGGGCGGAAAACGGCGGGCATTTCTATGAAATCGTCCTGCGATCGGAAGCCGGCACATCCTATGGCGGCTGGACCTGGGGTCAGGATCTCGAAATCTCGCAGGACATCGTCAACGGCTATCACGTGCTGGTCGTCGATGCCAAAGGCGTCAGCGAACGCTTCGAATACGATTCCGTGCTTCGCCGATACGGCTGCCCGGGATCGATGTTCCTGAAAAATCAGGGGTCGCCGGGGCGGCTTTATCGGGAAATGTCGCGGTAAGAGCGGCTTGGCGCCTGGCGCCGAACCCGGCACCTGCAATCAGGCCTGGGCATATGCCGTCCCAGGGGCGGCTCACGCGAACATCTTCCTGGCGGAAATAGCGGGGCAAGACCTCCATAGCGCGACCTTCATCATGCACCAGGACCGCCAGCGCCAGCTGACAGCGGAAGCCCGGCACGCGTAATAGCGATAAATATCAACGCCTTGCAATTTGTCTCCAGCGAGACGGATTCTAAACAGTTGCGCCAACCGAAAAAGATGATAACGTTTCAAGTAAATTGATTGTTATATGGTTTCCATCACCGTTTGGGAGGACGTGACATGACCAGCAATGAAAAATACATGCCTGAAATCCGCCGCCGCACCCTGCTTGCCGGGGCGGGCAGCGCCGCCGTATTGTCGATGACGAGAGGCCTCGCACGCGCCGCCGATGCCGTGAGCGGCGAGATCGTCATCCTCAACTGGCTTGGTGGGTCCGAGCTCGACATGATGCATGCCATCCAGAAGGCGTTCCTGGCGAAACATCCCGGCGTGACCATCCGCGAGGTCAACATCACCGGCCAGGGCGACATGCGCGGCGGCATCCGCACGGCGCTGATGAGCGGCGAGGTCGTCGATGTCGTCATCAACACATGGCCGGCTTTCCGTAAGGAACTGGCCGACGCCAACCTGCTGCGACCGATCGACGATCAGTGGAAATCCTTCGGCTGGGACAAGCCGCTCGGCCAGTCCTGGCGTGACCTCGGCTCGATCGGCACCACCACCTATGGCCTGACCTACACGTACGGCGACCGCTCCGGCATCTGGTACAAGAAGGAGCATCTCGCCAAGGCCGGCATCACCGAGCCGCCAAAAACCTGGGACGAATTCCTCGGTACTTTCGCCAAACTGACCAAGGCGGGGTTTGCCGCACCGGTCGCCATTCCCGGCAAATATTGGGCGCATGCCGAATGGTTCGAGACTCTGCTCCTGCGTTCGGCGGGCGTCGAGACGGCGGCAAAACTGGGTGCCCACAAGATCCCGTGGACCGACCCCGCGGTCAAGGCGGCGCTGACCAAATATGCTGAGATGCTTACCGCCGGCTGCTGCGGCGCGCCGAACACCATGCTCGCCAATGACTGGGACGGCGAGGCCGATCAGGTTTTCCAGGCCAATGCCAAGAATTACCTGCTGATCGGCATGTGGATGAACAACCGCGCCAAGAACGACTACAAGCTCGTCGAGGGCAAGGATTACGGCCTCTTCCAGTTCCCCGCGCTGGGCATGGGCCATGACGACACGACCAGCGTCGACGCCAAGGAATTCCTGGTGACGGCCAACGGCGCCAATCCGAAGGCGGCCGACGCCTTCCTCGATTTCTGGACGCGTGCCGAGGCGGCCAATATCCTCGCCAAGACCGGCTATGCCTCGCCAAGCAAGGAGACGGATACATCGCTCTATGGCGAAGTGCAGAAGACGGCAACCGCCGCCGTCGCCAATGCCAAGCCGCAATTCGTGCTCGGCGATCTCCTGCCGGGTGACCTGGTCGACGAATATCGCGTGCAACTGCAGAAATTCCTGCAGGATCCGTCGCCCGCCAATATCGACACGGTGCTCGCCGCCATCGAGACCAAGGCACAAGGGGCCTATTGATGGGCGCCTCCGCCTCCTCGATGCGGGAACCGGTGGGCGTGGTGCAGGCCTCGCCCCTGGCGGCGGGCCTTGCCAGCCGCCGGCGCCTGCTTGGGGAGCGGCCCGCCGCGCTGATCCTGATCGCGCCGGCGATCGTGCTGTTCGCGATCGCCGTCCTCTACCCGCTCGAGGAAACCATCCGCCTGAGCTTCTGGGACATCCAGGGGCTCAAGAAACCCTCCTTCGTCGGCTTCGGCAATTATATAAAGCTGTTCTCCGACGTGGCCTTTCGCAATACGCTGCTGACCACGCTGATCTTCACCATCGGCGTCACCGCGATCTCCGTGGCGATCGGCTGGGTGCTGGCGATGCTGTGCGCCTTTGCGCCCAGGGAGACCCTGCCCTTCCGGGTGATGATCTTCGCCGCCTTCGGCGTCTCGGAAGCCGTGTCCGGCTATATGTGGATCGGCATCTACCGTCCGGATGCCGGCGGTCTGCTCAATTCGCTGATCCAGCTTTTCGGCTTTCCCGGCTTTTCGCACGCCTGGCTTGGTGATCCCAATACCGCGCTCTGGGCGCTGATCATCGCTGCCTCCTGGAGTGCGGTCGGCCTGCCGCTGATGCTGATCTTCGCCTCGATCCAGGCAATCCCGAAATCAGTGCTCGAAGCCGCCTATATGGACGGCGCCAAGCCGATATCGACTATGCGTCACATCATGGTGCCGCTGTCGCTGCCGGGCGTGCGCGTCGGTGTGTTCATCAATCTGCTGACGGCGTTGCGCAGCTTCGACATCATCTTCATCCTGACGGGTGGCGGGCCGGTCCGCTCCACCGAAACGGTCGGCTATTTCATGTACCGGGAATCGATGACCCAGTTCAAGCTGGGCTATGGCGCGGCGGCCACCGTCGTTCTGCTGCTGGCCGTCCTCGTCGTCTCGACGCCCGCCATCATCCAGAGAACGGCAGGTGCGAAATGATCGGCAAGGCGCCCCGCTGGATTGTGATTGTCGTCGGCCTGGTCGCCTGCATCTGGATGATCCCGATCGTCGGCGTGATCGTCACGTCGCTAAGGCCGCCCGAGGGCGCGTCCCTCGGCTGGTGGCATTTCGACCATTTCGATTTCACCTTCGATGCCTGGCGCCGGGTCTGGGACAAATATCCGCTCGCCGCCTCCATGGTGGTGACGGTCAAGGCGGCGGGCATCGCGACGGTGCTGACCATGCTGCTGGCGCCGGCGGCGGCTTACGCCTTCCACTTCCTGAATTTCCCCTTCCGTCGCCTGCTCCTGGTGATCATCATCAACGCTTTCGTGCTGCCGCAGCAGGTGGTGATCATCCCGCTCTTCACCCTGTGGCGGCAACTGGGGCTGATCGACAACATCGCATCCGTCCTCATCCCCTATGTCGGACTGTCCTTCGCCTGGTCGATCTTCCTGGTCAAAAACTTCTTCGAGGATTTCCCACGCGAACTGGTCGAGGCGGCCAAGGTCGACGGCTGCAGCCCACTGGCGACCTTCCGCCATATCGTCCTGCCCAACAGCCTGTCGCCCATCTTCGCCGTCGGCATCCTGCAGTTCCTCTGGACCTGGAACGCCCTGCTGCTGCCGATGCTCTTCCTCCGCAACAACATCCCCCTGCCCGTCCTGCTCGCCCGCATTTCCGGCAGCTACGACGTCAACTGGGACCTGAGATCGGTGGCGGCCATCATCGTCACCATCGTCCCCCTCTTGGTTTTCCTCGTCTTCCAACGTCAATTCGCCGCGGGCTCGCAGACACGCTCCGGCGCAAAGGAATAGCACCATGCCCAAGCCCCTGAACAAGCCGCTCCGTTACCGCCAGATCCATCTCGATTTCCATACGTCCGAGCATATTCCCGGCATCGGCGCGGATTTCGATCCCGACACGTTCGTGTCGACGCTGAAGGCCGCGCATGTGGATTCGATCACTATCTTTGCCAAGTGCCATCACGGCTGGTCCTACTATCCGACCAAGGTCGGTAAGCCGCATCCGCATCTCGCCCGCCCCGACCTGCTGGGCGACATGGTCAAGGCGCTCTCGGCCGCCGATATTGAGAGCCCGATCTACATCTCCGTGCAATGGGATGAACTCTCGGCGCGCGAACATCCGGAATGGCGCGTGCTGAGCGCTTCAAACCACTACCACCGTGACCGGCCGGCCGACCCGTCGTCCGCCAAGCAGCTCAGCCCCGCCTGGCACACGCTCTGCCTCAACCATGCGGGCCTGAGGAAATACATCCTCGACCAGGCGCGCGAAGTCGCCAGCATCTACCCGACGCAAGGCCTGTTCTTCGACATCATCCTGACGCCGGATTGCGTCTGCTCGGCCTGCATCGAGCGGATGATCTGCGAAGGCCTCGATCCTGAAAACCCGGCCGACCGGCTGAAGAATGACGAAGCGGTCAACGAACAGTTCCGCCACGAAACCAGCGAGGCGCTGTTTGCCGAATTCCCTGGCCTGCGCGTCTTCTACAATTGCGGCCATATCCACAAGCAGGGGCCGGGCCGCTTCGGCAGCTATTCCCATCTGGAGCTCGAAAGCCTGCCGACCGGCGGCTGGGGCTATGACCACTTTCCCTCCAGCGCCCGCTATGCGGCGACGCTCGGCATGGATTTCCTCGCCCATACCGGCAAGTTCCACACGACCTGGGGCGAATTCGGCGGCTTCAAGCATCCCGACGCGCTCGACTATGAATGCGCCCAGATGGTGGCGCTCGGCTCCAAATGCCTGGTCGGCGACCAGTTGCATCCGAACGGCGCGATCAATCCCGACACCTATGCCTCGATCGCGCCTGCCTATGAGCGCATCGCCAAGCTCGAACCATATCTTGAAGGCGCAAGGCAGGTTTCCGAAATCGCCATCCTCTCGGCCGAGCATATGGACCCGCAAGGCGGCCGCAACCATCCGAGCGATGACGGCGCCGCCCAGATGCTGCAAGAGCTCAAACGTCCATTCGATATGCTCGATCTCACCGGGCGGTTCGAACAATACCGGCTGATCATCCTGCCCGACCAGATTCCGGTGGACGCCGCCCTGGCGGCGCGGCTGAAAGCTTACGTCGCGGGCGGCGGCAAGATCCTGGCCTCCTGGCATTCGGGCCTCGACGCCGACGGCAAGTTCGCCCTCGATTTCGGCATTTCACGCGGGGCTGCCCCGATCGCCTTCCGGCCGAGCTATGTCAAGGCTGGCAAGGATCTCGACCCGTCCATGCCCGAAACCGCCTTCGTGATGTATGACGAGGCAGAAACAGTGCAATCGACAGGGGCCAATGTGCTGGCCGGCATCTACCCGTCTTATTTCAACCGGTCCTACAAGCATTTCTGCTCGCACCAGCACGCACCCGACGATACGGCCGCCGATGCACTCGGCGCTGCCGTGACCGAGCACAATGGCCTTGCCTATATCGCCTATCCGATCTTCAGGCTCTACCGAGCCGTCGGCCAGCCGCTCTATAAATATCTCGTCCGTGGCGTGCTCGACCGCCTGGTGCCGAACCCGGCCATGGTCACCGACCTGCCCTCCTCCGGCCGCGCGACGCTGACGCAGCAGATCGAGCACGACCGCCACGTGCTGCACCTGCTCTACGGCCCGCCGCAGATCCGCGGCAAAGAGATCCGCACCGAGGACAACGGCACCCGCGTGATGGAAATGATCGAGGACATCCCGGCAATCGGCCCGGTCAACGCCACCGTCCGCCTGCCATCGACGCCGCGACGCGTCTTCGATGCGCTGACCGGCGAAGACCTGCCCTGGAATGCCGCCGATGACGGTCTCGTCAGCATTACCGTGCCGCGCCTGCGCATCCACAGCGCCGTGGTTTTCGAAGGCGCCTGATGCCGGCGGAAACCACTGACATGTCGATGTTTTCGCCCGCCGGCCGTGCTGGCGGGCGGCGGGCGGCTGGGTTATACGACAGGGAGACGCGACGTCGGACATTTTCTTTGAAGTTTAAGTGCAGGAGCCCGCTTGAAATGCGACATGTGAACAAGACGACCGGCCGGCGACGCGGAGCCACGGTCATCGACGTTGCCAAGGCAGCCAATGTGGCGATCGGCACCGTGTCGCGATATCTCAACGGCCAGACCATCCGCCGCTCCAACCGCGAGCAGATCGAGCAGGCGATCCAGGAACTCGGCTACCGCCGCAATGTCGCGGCCGCCTCGATCCGCACCGACCTCACTCATATGATAGGCTTCCTGGTGCCGACCTTCGACGAATTCCATGCGCGCATGCTGGAGCACCTGGCCAATTCCGTGCGCCGCACAGGCCGGGCGCTGCTCACCTATTGCCACAGCGGCGACCCGCGCATCGTCGCCGAGGCCCTGGATTTCTTCGCCTCCCAGCGGGTAGATGCGCTGATCATGGATGGCACGGCCGAAGTCTATGACCGCGTCGACGACCTGATCGAGCACGACGTGCCGATCATCTTCTACAACAACGACGTTCGTGGCCTCGCCGCCGACCGGGTCATGGTCGAGAACCAGCGCGCCAGCCACCGCATCGTCAGCCACCTGATCGATCTCGGCCACCGCCGCATCGGCATCCTGACCGGCGATCCGCGCAATTCCTCCGGCATCGAGCGGCTTGCCGGCTATGAACAGGCGCTGCGCGACCGCGGCATCGCCATCGAGCCGGCCCTTTCGGCGCGCGGCAACTGGGTGATCGATGGCGGCTACGAAGCGACGAAGCGGCTGATGACATCGGACAATCCGCCGACGGCAATCTTCTCCGCCAATTACGGCATGGCCATCGGCGCGCTAAGCTGGCTGAAGGAAAATGGCCGGCATGTGCCGGATGACGTCTCGCTGGCGAGCTTTGACGATGTGCCGGTCTTCCGCCTCTACGAGGCCGGCGTTACCACCGTAGCGCAGCCGGTCGCCAGGATTGCCGAGACGATCACCGACATTCTCGTCGAACGCCTGGCAGAGCCATCCAGCGGGATGACGCGCAGCGTCGTCCTCGAATGCGACATCATCCTGCGCGGCTCGACCCGACGCATCACATGACGCCCTAACGCGTCGAACGGTTGAAGGGAGGAAGCCTTGGCCCGCGTAGAACTCAAGAACATCCACAAATCCTATGCGAGCTTCGAGGCGATCGCCAATCTCAACCTGGCAATCGATGACGGCTCGTTCACCGTGCTTGTCGGCCCGTCCGGCTGTGGCAAATCCACCCTGCTGCGCATGATCGCCGGGCTCGAGAAAATAACCGCCGGCGACCTCGTCATCGACGGACGGCGCGTCAACGATGCCGACCCGATCGAGCGCGGCGTGGCCATGGTTTTCCAGAACTATGCGCTCTATCCGCACATGACGGTCGAGCAGAATATCGGCTTCTCGCTGCGCATGGCCGGCCTGGGTAAGGCCGATATCGAACGCAGCGTCACGGCTGCCGCCGCCACATTGCAGCTCGAAACGCTGATGAAGCGCAAGCCCGCCGAGCTTTCGGGCGGCCAGCGCCAGCGCGTCGCCATCGGCCGCGCCATCGTCCGCAATCCGGCCGTCTTCCTGTTCGACGAGCCGCTCTCCAATCTCGATGCCGAGTTGCGCGTGTCGATGCGCGTCGAAATCGCCAAGCTCCATCGCCGCATCGGCTCAACCATGATCTATGTCACCCATGACCAGACCGAGGCGATGACGCTGGCCGACAAGATTGTTGTCATGCGCGCCGGCAAGATCGAACAAACCGGCACACCAGATATGCTTTATGCCAATCCCGACAATCTGTTCGTCGCCGGCTTCATCGGCTCGCCGCGGATGAATTTCCTCGATGGCCGGCTGGGCGGAGACGGCACTATACGACTTGACTGTGGCGCGAGCCTGCGCAGCGGCCATGTCCCATCATCCGCCGACATGCCGGTCAAAGTCGGCATCCGGCCTGAGCATTTCACCGGCAGGGATGCGGCCGGCGGCACGATCGAGGTGAAGATCGACGTCGTCGAAAATCTTGGCGGCACGCGCTTCCTCTACGGCACGCTGACCACCGGGCAGGCTGTGATCGTCGAGGACCGCTCGGAAACCTCGTTCCGGCCGGGTGAAACCGTGAATGTCGGCTTTCCCGGCGCCAGGGCGCTGGTCTTCGGCGCCGACGGCAACCGCATCCGCGCCGTCGAATCAGCCAGCATCGCGCCGGCAGCCTGATCATGACCGATAATCGCCTCTGGTATGACACGCCGGCGCGTCTCTGGACCGATGCGCTACCGCTTGGCAACGGCAGGCTCGGCGCCATGGTGTTCGGCGATCCGCTGCATGAACGGCTGCAGATCAACGAGGACACGTTCTGGGCGGGAGGCCCTTATCAACCGGCCAATCCCGACGCACTTGCCCATCTCGACCCTGTCCGCCAGCTGATTTTCGCCGGCCGCTATGCCGAGGCACAGGCGCTCGCCGACCTGCATCTGATGGCCCGGCCTCTGAAGCAGATGTCCTATCAACCGGTCGGCGACCTCCACATCGACATGACGCATACGGGGCCGATCTCCGCCTATCGGCGCGCGCTGGATCTGGACACGGCGACGGCCACGGTCTGCTATCAGGCGGACGGAACCGAATTCCGACGCGAGACCTTCGTCTCGCCGGTGGATGGCGTGCTTGTCCTGCGCCTTTCCGCCGACAAAGCCGGTGCGGTCGGATGCAAAATCTCGCTCACCAGTCCGCAACAAAGCCAACTGGCCGCAGCGGAAGATGCGCGGCTGACGCTGTCGGGCATCGGCAAATCCGAATCCGGCATCGCCGCCGCGCTGCGCTTCACCGTGGGAGTCCGACTGGCAATCTCGGGCGGAACGGTGCGGCGCGAGGCAGACGCCCTCCAAGTGGCGAATGCCGACGAAATCCTGATTCTGCTCGACGCTGCCACCAATTTCCGGCGCCATGACGACGTCTCCGGTGACCCCGCCGCGATCGTCGCCGACCGGCTGGACAAAGCCAGCCGCCGCCATTTCGAGGACTTGCTGCGCGACCACGTCGCCGAACACCGCAGACTGTTCCGCACCTTCGCCATCGACCTCGGCACCGCCCCTGCCGCAGCRCTGCCGACGAACCAGCGCATCGCCGCCTTTGCAGGGGGCGACGATCCCGCGCTTGCGGCGCTCTATGTGCAGTTCGGCCGCTACCTGATGATCTCCTCTTCTCGGCCGGGCACGCAACCCGCCAACCTGCAAGGCATCTGGAACCAGGAGATCGACCCGCCCTGGGGCAGCAAATACACCGCCAACATCAATCTGCAGATGAATTACTGGCTGCCGGCGCCGGCCAATCTGCCGTACTGCATCGAACCGCTCGTCGTGATGGCCGAGGATCTGGCCGAGACCGGTCAGACGACCGCGCGTATCCAATACGGCGCGCGCGGCTGGGTCATGCATCACAACACCGATCTCTGGCGCGCCACCGCCCCCATCGACGGCGCCCCCTGGGGCCTGTGGCCAACAGGCGGCGCCTGGCTGATGACGCAACTGCTCGACCTCAGTGACTATCTGGACGATGCCGAGGCCATGCAACAGAGGTTGTTTCCACTCGCCAAGAGCGCCGCACTATTCCTGTTCGACATACTCCTCCCCCTTCCCGGTACCGACCATCTGGTGACCAACCCCTCGCTGTCGCCGGAAAACGTCCACCCACATGGCGCCTCGATCTGCGCCGGGCCGGCCATGGACAGCCAGATCATCCGCGATTTCCTCCACCGCCTGCGCCCGCTTGCCATCTTAATCGACGGCGAGACTGACCTGATCGCCGAAATCGACCGCGTCCTGCCGCGCTTGCCGCCCGATCGCATCGGCGCGGCCAGCCAGTTGCAGGAATGGCTCGACGATTGGGACATGCAGGCCCCGGAAATCCACCATCGCCACGTCTCGCATCTCTACGGCCTCTATCCCAGTTGGCAAATCAACATGGACGACACACCGGCGCTTGCCGCCGCCGCCCGCCGCTCGCTCGAGATCCGCGGTGACGACGCGACCGGCTGGGGTATCGGCTGGCGCCTCAATCTCTGGGCACGCTTGCGCGACGGCGACCACGCCTTCGACGTCCTCAAACTTCTGCTCAGCCCCGAGCGGACCTACACCAACCTGTTCGACGCCCATCCGCCCTTCCAGATCGACGGCAATTTCGGCGGCGCCGCCGGCATCCTTGAAATGCTGGTTCAGTCACGCCCAAATGAACTCCATCTCCTGCCTGCCCTGCCCTCCGGCTGGTCCCGCGGCGCACTGCACGGCCTCCGCACCCGCGGCGGCCTGCTTCTCGATCTCGAATGGCAAAATGGCAGGCCGACAGCGATCACCCTCACAGCCAGCCGGGCGGCGACCTTCGTGCTGCGCTTCGGCGGGTGGAGGCTGCCGATGGACTTGGCAAAGGGAGACCATCGCAGCGTGATGATTCCGGACACTTTTTCGAGCGATTAGCCGGATTGGTCGACACGCCGCCGCGCCCCGGCCCGGCAGACCGACCAAAACCACGGCGATCACGCTTACATCGCTCTTCCAAGGACGGCTTTAAATGCGGGTTAACCATGGTCGCGTTAGATGCAGCCATGACCCAGCAAGCAGCCCCGATCCTATCCTTTCCGACCGACCGCCGTCGCGCAGACATCCGCGAAGCCGCGTCGGAAATCATGCGCCTGACCAGCGAGGACGCCTTGGCGTGGTGGAAACGGCGCGCCAGAGCCATGGCCGACGAACTCCGGGCCGCCGGCGTCGACGAGGCGCAGGTGACAGCTCAGGTCGGGCTGTTCCAAACGGCGGTGTTTTTCGAGATGGCGGAGTTGTCGCAGGTCTATTCTTGAGTGATGTGCCAGCGCGGATTGTTGCCCGTTTTCGCCATCTGCTCTTCCAATCCTGCCGGTCTCTCCGGTGATGAATATCTTGAGATAGGGTCAGGAGCGCCGCGAATACGCCGGTTATGATGATCTCAATCCCCTTGCCCCATCTCCCAATCTCGGTTTTACCGTAGGTTCAGAGCCAGCATACTGGATGGCTGGGCGGCCTGAGGACCGGTCAGCTGCAAGAAGATATCTATGATGTTACGATGGCGCGAAATATGATTCACCGGCAAAGCCTGGTCGATCCTTGAGCCCAATCCGGCAGGCACGGGATACTTATGGCGGGCTGCCAAAAATTAGATGTCGGCCAACCGATTTCCGGAAAAGCCGGAAGTAACCGCAGATTTCGAATAGACTATTGCAGTGCAACGTTTCTTCTGCGTGTATATCTTATATTCATGATACAACACTGACTTCGTTGCAAAGGTTGAAAATTACCCGTATCTTTGGCAGTCCATCGAGGGCTGAGGACATGCGGAGAATTTCTGCTGATGACCTGATCGCTTGGAAGGCCAGTTCACTGGTTCTCTCGCCGAAGCATTTCGTTCTCGTGGCCGCCGCAGCCGGCCTGATGGCTTTTTTGCCCGTCAGCATCGCGGCGCCGTGGCACATCCAGCTGGCGCAAGCCGGGGACGACAAGACCGCACCGTCCTCGGCCGATCAATACGAGCCCGACGACAGCAGTAGCAAGAACAATAACAAGCAAGACGACGACGCCAACCAGCAACAGGACGATGCATCRCCTCCGGCCGACGATAACAACGACCAGCAGCAGGACGACACCAGCAAGCAGCAGGATGATGCATCGCCTCCGGCTAACGACAACAACGACCAGCAGCAGGACGACGCCAACCAGCAGCAGGCCGACAACACCGAGATCGAGCCCCTCAATCCAGGCGAGGCGGTGGTGACGCGGTTCTCTCATGTCGTCGATGGCAAGGACATCGATGGAAAGCCGATCAAGGTCATCGACCTCGACGGCACCAGCGCCAGCATCCTCGATATCCGCAATCCGGGTCAACCACCATTCGGGCAACACTGGATCAACGAACCGCAGCGGATGTTCGTCACCGCGCGCGATGTCGGGCAGGTTTTCGGCGTGGCAATCGCGCAAAAGGAAGGCCAGGACCCGGTCATCTTCCTCTCCGCCACCGCTGCCTACGGACTTCACAGGATCGCGACCGACCCCAAGAACACCGACTGGATGGAGGGGCAGTGGGGCCCCTATGAAGGGCCTGGAACAATCTACCGCCTCAGTGCCGACAATGGCTACAAGGCTGAGGCATTCGCCGAGGTCAAGCTCGATGGCCGCGACAATACCGGCGCTTCGCTCGGCAACATCGCCTATGACAAATGGCATGGGCGGCTGTTCGTCTCCGACCTGGAAACGGGGATGATCCACAGCCTCGACGCCGAGACCGGCAAGGACATGGGTCACTACGATCACGGCATGACGGGACGCACCAATTTCCTGGATGCGTGGACCGGCCAGCACATGGCACTCGATCCGGTCGTCTTCGATCCCGCGACATCAGCCAATATCGACAAATGCGGCAGCGACTTCGAAAAATCGCCGCAGTGCTGGAACCTGGCCGATTTCCGCCGGCGCGTCTGGGGCCTGAAAGTGCGCAGTGACGAAAGCGGCGCGGTGAGGCTCTATTATTCCGTCTGGGGCAGCGATGCGTTCGGCAATGCCGACTGGCCAAAAGCCGGCGACGACCGCCGCAACGCCGTCTGGTCGGTAGCGCTCACCGGTGACGGACTGTTCGATACGAGCTCGGTGCGCCGCGAATTCTTCATGCCGGCCTTCTGGCCGAGTGATCCCTCGTTCGGCGAAAAGGCCGGCAACAGCAATGCGCCTTCGGATATAACCCTTCCCGAATGCGCAACCCAGAATGTAATGCTGGTCGCCGAACGGGGCGGCATGCGCAATCTGGGGCTCGACAAGATCGAGCCGTTTGCACGCCCCTATCAGTCGCGCGTGGTCCGCTACGAACTCGGCGCCGACAATCTCTGGCGGCCCAAAGGGCGCTACGACGTCGGCTTTCATGATCGCAGCATCAAGGATGGCGAGCCGCTATTGTTTGCCAATGCGGCCGGCGGCGTCGATTTCGATTACCGGATCAGCGAAAACGGCAGCCTCGATCTTTCTGCGCCCTCGCAATCGGTGTGGATGACCGGCGATGGCCTGTGTTCGCCCCTCGGCGGCTGYAACGACGACGACAAGGGCTCAGGCAGCGACACGCACGAGGTCCATGGACTGCAGGGTACGCCGGCGGACGCTTTCGTTGCCGTCGAACCGGCGCCAAAGCTCGACCCCGGCGCTCTGCTCAGGTCGCTGATGATCGATACCGACATCAATATTGACGACAACGGCAATCCCATCCCGGAAGAAATGACACGCAACGATGCCACAAAGATCGGCGACGTCGCCATCTATCAGGTGTGTCAGGCCGTAGAACCCTTGCCGGCCATCGACGTTCCGTCAGATGACGGCCAGCCGCCGTCGAATGAACCACCGGTTGGTCAGCCGCCGGTGCATACGGTCGACATGAGCCATGCGAAATGGGCATCGTCGGGCCACCGTGTGCAGAGATCGTGGCATTGGCGCCTGGGTTCGTGGCATGACGCAGACCGTTCCTGGCATTATCGCGACGGCTCATGGCATGATCGCGACCGCTCCTGGCACTGGCGCGACGGATCATGGCACCAGGTTGATCGCTCATGGCATTATCGCAACGGCTCGTGGCACGATCGCGACCGCTCCTGGCATTGGCGCGACGGCTCATGGCACGAGGCCGACCGCTCATGGCATATGCGTGACGGATCATGGCATGACCGCGATCGGTCCTGGCACCAAAAGACCAGATCCTATCACACGCGGGATCGCAGTTGGGGCGGTGACGATCATCCAAACCATGACAAGCGGCTCTCCATGCACGTCAAGGGTCAGAGTTGGGGTGGTGACGTCCTGCCGCGGCACGACACCCGCCTGTCAGCGCATGTCAAGGGCAGGAGCTTTGGCAACAACAACAGGCCGCAGCATATCAAGGGCCGGACATGGGCCGGAGAAGTGCCCCAACAGCACAACAAGAGGCTCAGCGACATCAATCACACGCCGCGGCCGACGCACAACAAGACGGTCAGCCGCGCCGAAAACACGCCGATCCATTCGAGGGCGAGCTCGATGCAGCATTATCCGAGGCCCATCCACCTCAAGCCCATCAGCCGCGCCGAAAACTCGGTGCCGACGCATTCGAGGCGGATGAGCTTCATGGGGCACAATCCGCGACCCTGGCATCAGAGGAACGAGAGCCTCGGGATGCAGCGGTACCCCCGGCAACATTTCAACCATCCGTGGCCACATCAGAATGATGGCGGATATCGGCGACAGCATTTCAATAATCCGTATCCGCACGACAATTACGGGCGGTTCCCGCACGACAATGGCGGGCAGTTCCGGCACAACAGGAGAATGAGCATGTTCGAATGAGGAAATGGAAAGAATAGCATGTGCTCGTGAATCCTGGGAGAAATGCCGTGAAGCCGTCGTGCCGCGTGATCTGCCAAACTGCACTTCTCAGCCTGGTCCTGGGCGCGCCGCTGCCGGCGCTCGCCGGAAAGACGCAGGTCTATACCAACCAGACCTATGTCGAAGAGGCACACAACGTGCCGGACTTCGCAATCGGCGACATGCCCTCGGTGCTGTCGCTGGTGCTCGGAAGCCTGCCCGACACGGTCAAGGTCTATCCGACCGAGAATTATTATTACTTCTATTTTGACTACCAGGGGATCAAATATAGCGGCAATCTCCGCTTCGATGTCGCCGATCGCGACCAGGGCCTCGTCCATTTCAACTATTTCAAGGATTTCACCAACTGGCAGCGGGACGAAAGCGGCTACAGCTTCCTGATCGGCGCGAAGCAAGGGGTGATGGTCACCAAGGCGGGAAAGCTCGCCTATGATGTCGCATTCAAGGGCAAGAAAGTGCGCTTCGAGCTCAACGATCTTTCCGGCGTCAAGCCGCCAGCCGGCGTGGTGCAGAAGGACGAGAGCTATATCGGACCCATTTTCGACGAATCCGGCATTCGTTTCTTCCTGGTCTTCAACACCAAGGTGAAAACCTTCCATTATATCCTGGATGAAACCGTCCCGGTCGCCGACCAGTTCAACCCGCTTGCGGGTGCCGACCGGATCACCGTCGGCATTCGCACCGGGTTTGCCTTTTACGCCGACCGCTTCGCCAACCGAAAGATCCTGGTCGGCGTCAACGTGCTCAACACCTCGGTCAACAACTATCTCGACGGGCCGTTCGACCAATTGCCCGACAACACGCTGGAAGGCGATGTCCTCGAACGGGCCATCCTCGCCGTCAGCCCGGAAAGCAAGGGCCATATCGACCGCTTCGGCAATTCGCCCGACGGCGAGACGCGCTTTCTCATCGCGCCCTACATGCAATATGAGGATGTCGGCGAATTGAGCACGATATCGGGATGTGCCGCCAGCGAGGTGCCGCCGGTTTACTACAAGTGTTTCTCCTTCGAGGACTCGGAGGATTCCTCCGACGACAAGTCGGGTGACCCTTCCAACGACGAATCGCCGGGTGACGCTGGCAAGAATTGAGCGGCGAGAGCAATCTGAACGTCCGGCCTTGCATCGTTCGCCAGTCTTGCCAGTCACAAGATCTTCAGGATATCCGTGAACAATTTGACCGCATCGGCCCTCACCTCGGCGTGCTTGTGGTTGATCGGTCCCCAGTGCTGCCTGTGGCCACGAAGAAATTGAGCGGTGTAGAGCACAGCGAAAAGCGGGCAATTCTTCATCGTCTCCTGAAACTTGGCGCCGGCTCCGCTTCCGTGATTCATCCAGTTTGAAGCACTGCAGTTGACGCCAACGCTGAACACATCCTCGAGATCGGTGCGGTTCTTGTAAGCATCGAACAAAGCCTGACGAAGCGGATCGCCATTGATCGAATCATAGCTCACCTGAAACAATCCAGCCTCTGCATTGGCTTCGGTTGTCGGTTCGCCACGATCCTCCGGCGTATCGGCACCGACGCAGTAGCGACCCGAGCTCTCCCGCATGCCAAGCCCCAACATGATCGAAAACAGCGCAATCAGCCGGCCCTCGGCGGTATCTGCCGATGCGCCGGCAGCCTGGAGCTCGTGCGAATACCACGCGAGAACATCGTGACCCGTGTCTCCGATTTGGCCCGTCGTGGCGCGGCTTATAGCCTGTTTGTCCGCAGTCCCGTCATCAGGACTGTGAAGGATTGCAATCGCGCGTGCAAACGCAAGTCCCATGCCATGATAATAGGCTTTCGGCGCAGGTCCGCGGTCAGGCCAGTCGTGGTGCAGCAAAGGCGAACCGTCCGCAATGCCGGCAATCTGCGCGTCTGTGGTCATTGGAAATCCCCTATTCAAGAGTATGAATGTTCGGTCGCTTTCAACGCTTGAGGCCAGCCAACGACATCAAGCGTCGAAAGGCGTTCGGTCAGGTTTTTGCTTTGGTGAGATGAAGCACCTTGGTGACGTTGTCGAATACGCTATGGAAACCACCCGCGCCTGCCAGTGGCTGCAACAGCGCGTAGGTCTGGTCACCGAAATGACGCAGTTCCGTGATCGCACTGCCCGCCTTGCCATGTGCGACAACCGTCGAGTCCGAGACCGGAGTGACATCCAGATCGAAATGCTTTTCGAGATCGGAAAGCTTGGCGACCACGTCTCCAAAGAGGTTCTTTGCTTCCAGGTCGCTTGCCTTTCCGTCAATCGTCACAGCCACCGGGCTGGAAAGCCCTTTCGGATGATCGATGAAGGTCTTCACCTCGAAATGCATCGGGTCGCTGAAAGCCTTACCCCAACGGAAACCCATCCCTTCAAAAACAGGGGCGACTGGGGCAACGGATGCCCCGTTCGAACCATCGTCAGCGTTGAGATCGATCGCGATCCCGAAAGCATGGTTTGAGGGTTCCTTGCTCAACTTGCCCGAGATCGGTCTCTTCAGCCGAAAATTCAGCGAACCAGCGCAGGTCTTGATGTGGTGCATCAGGCCAAGCCGTTCGATCTCGGCGAAGACCGCCAACACCTGCGCATGCGCTCGTTTGTGGAATCTGAGGTTTCCATTGCTCGAGCCGGGAATTTTTTCGAGTTGGGGAATGTGAACAGTCTGAATATCATTGACGTCGAACCCGCTTGTGAATTCGATGTCATCGCCAAAGACCCATGTAGAATGCCTGGTCTTGAAGGTGACGAGACCGAAAAGCGGATGATTGTAGGTGGCTGTGGGCATAGAATCCTCCTCCAAAGTGGCGCACGCAGAGTGCGGCAACCTGTGGACGAATGATCTGGCGCTTTTATTCGCAGGCCTCCAAAGCCGTGGACGTTTATCGTCATTTTGGGTTTAAACGGTGCCCCGACCGACGCGCGCCATCTTTTCAGGCTCATCAGGGACATATGTCTCGCCGCTGGGATTTAGGCACCCTGACAGACGCGCATCCGAACGGTCGCTTCGGGAAAGTGTCATCATGTCGTCCAAGCAAGCCCACTGTCGCAACCGTGAAAATATGCGTGTTGATGGCCGCCGGGCAGCACCACGTATTTACCGCCGTTTCATATTCATGGAAGAGCCGGATACTGCTTGATGGTTCCACGCAACGCGGCTCGCACCGAATCACCAGAAAACCCTCGGAGCCACTATGCGCCCGAAGCGTGACCCAGGACGACGTCTATGTCGACGAGGCTCTGAAGCTCACCATCCCCGCACCTGTTAGGAAATCGCTTCCCTGTTGTATGAAGAGGATGAAGCGGGATTCCCGAACACGAAGAGAAACGGGCAGCATGATCATGCGGTGCACAGACGTAGACGGCACAGACGTCCGCTCCCGCCACCGGCCTCGCAAGTTTCGGAGACTTTCAGTTATTGCAGTTAATGACGTACCTCCTTATATTGGTTGGCAAGGAGAACATGCCATGGCCAGCCAAGTCGTCCAGTTCGCCGGCCTTTCGGACCGGGACCGCAAGAAGATGCCGCATCTGCCGAAACTCGGCGAGGGCGACCACGTCGAATTGCATGTCCGGCGCCAGGACGGTGAGGAGCAAACGGTCTCGCTGCCGCCGGCCGCGGCCAACGCCATCGAGACCCTGCTTTCGCGGCTGCTCAGCGGCGAACGGGTGGCGGTTCTTGCCGAGGACCAGGAATTGAGCCCCACAGAAGCCTCCACCATCCTCGGCATCTCGCGTCCGCTCGTCGTGCATCGGATGGAAATCGGCGATCTGCCGTTCCGCTATGTCGGAAAGCATCGCCGCGCGTCGCTCAAGGATGTGCTGGCGCTGAAGGCGCAGCTCGACGTCCAGCGCAAGGCGATGGAGGATTTGGCCGCCGACGCCGAGGACCTTAATCTCCGCTATGGCATTTAATCCTGTCGTCGCAGTCTGCGATGCCTGCATCCTCTATCCGTTCCACTTGAGAAATGTCATCGTTCAGGCGAGCGTCGACCGCCTGTTCCATGCGCGCTGGACCGATGCGATCCACGATGAGTGGATGCGGAACCTCATTTCCAACACGCCGGGCCTTTCGATCGATCGCCTGGAGGCCACGAAGCGCCTCATGAATGTCGCGCTGCCGGAAGCCACAGTCGCTGGATATGAAAAGCACATCCAGGCGATCAACCTCCCCGATCCCGATGATCGGCATGTTGTTGCGGCGGCCATCGAGGCCGATGCATCGACAATCATCACATGGAACCTGCGTGATTTCCCAGTCTCCGAACTGACGAAGCATAATTTGGTGCCCCAAACGCCGGATACGTTCTTGATCAGTCTTTATGAACATATTCCAGACCGGCTAGCTGGCTCAATCGCGAATGCGCGCCGGAATTTGAGCAGGTCACGTGTCTCGGAGTCCGACTTCATCGGCATTCTGCGCGATCAGAAACTCACCGAACTGGCCGCACGGGTCGAGAAAGATCTCGGCAATATATAGGACGATTTTCTTTCCTTCAGGAAATCCTAGTTTACAACTTTACGCTGATTGAAGCGCCGTAAAATCCGGCGCGCAGTTTTCGTCCGCCGCACAAATTTCGGCATCGATAATGGCATCCGAAAGACCGGACGCTGACGTCCCCTGCTCACACCCAGAACACCGATGATCTGCTGTTTGCTGATTCGTTCATCTTAAGGCAAACTGCCAATGTCGTAAGCGGCCGGTAACCCCCGCATCGGAATAAGCTTCCCCAGCGCACGATTTCAACCGCATCACCAGCCGGAAGATCCGAGATTTTTCGATATTCGCATTTGGAAAACTGGAGCGGGCGAAGGGATTCGAACCCTCGACCCCAACCTTGGCAAGGTTGTGCTCTACCCCTGAGCTACACCCGCTCATCTGCGACGGTCCGGGGTAGATCGTTGGACCGAAGGTCGCTACCGTCCGGCGGCGACGGGGGCTATATGGCCCAAGCCATTTTGAAATGCAACAGGGAAATGACAAAAACCCTGAGAAATTTTGCGAGACTGATCTAAGAGGCTGTTTTTGAATGGGTTTTGTCTTTTGGGTGGTCGCGGAATTCGATTGCTCCCGGGCGCGAACCGGGCTATCTGTCGCGCCTCTAGAGTTGATGCGGAGAGAGTGGGAATGAGCGAAGCGCAGCCGAAGACAGCCGACGATCTGTTCCGATTCCTCGATGGGCTGGGCATTGCCCACAAGACCAAACAGCACGCGCCGGTGTTCACCGTCGCCGAATCGGCAGCCTTGCGCGACGAGATTGCCGGCGGGCATACGAAGAACCTGTTCCTCAAGGACAAGAAGGACCAGTATTTCCTGCTCACCGTGGAAGAGCATGCCACCGTGGACCTGAAGACCGTGCACCAGATCGTCGGCGGCGCCTCGAAATTCTCCTTCGGCAAGGCGGAAAAGCTGATGGAATATTTCGGCGTCATTCCCGGCGCCGTCACCGCCTTCGGGGTTTTCAACGATGCCGGGCAGAATGTGACCATTGTGCTCGACGCCGATTTGATGAACAATGACATCATCAACTGTCATCCGCTCTCAAACGATGCCACGACCTCGATCAGCCGCGATGATCTGATCCGCTTCATCGAGGCGACCGGGCACAAAGCAAATGTCTTGAAAGTCACGGTCTAAGATACGACATTGGGGCGGAAAAACGGGAGTTTCGGGCAATGACGGGCTACAGCAATCCTTATAACATCAGCTATGGCGGCCAGGCGCCTGCCCCCAAGGCAAACGGCGCCGAGCCGGGCGGCCTGATCAAGGAGACGACGACGGCGACGTTCGCCAAGGATGTCATCGAGGAATCGCAGAAGCAGCCGGTGCTGGTGGATTTCTGGGCCGAATGGTGCGGCCCCTGCAAGCAGCTGACGCCGGTGCTGGAAAAGGTGATCAACGAGGGCGCCGGCAAGGTCAAGCTCGTCAAGATGGATATCGACCGTCATCCCTCGGTTGCCGGCCAGCTCGGCATCCAGTCGATTCCAGCCGTCATCGCCTTTGTCGGCGGCCGGCCGGTCGATGGCTTCATGGGCGCCATTCCTGAAAGCCAGATCCGCGCCTTCATCGACAAGGTTGCCGGCCCCGGCGGCGGCCCGGCCGACCAGGCAGCCGAGATCGAGGCTGTGATCGCCGATGCCGAAGCAGCCCTGGCCGAAGGCGATTTCGGYGGTGCGGCCGATCTGTTCGGCGCCGTGCTGCAGGCCGATCCGGAAAATCTCAAGGCGCTGGCCGGCATGGCCAATGTCATGATCGCCGCCGGCCAATGGGAAGATGCACGCGACCTGCTCGCCAGCCTGAGCGACGAGCAGAAGAAGGATGCGGCGCTCGCGGCCTTGATCACCCGCATCGGCCAGATAGAGGAAGCCCGCAAGCTGGGCGACCCGCGCGCGCTGGAGCAGGAGCTGGCGGCCAATCCCGACGATCATGCGGCACGCGTCAAACTTGCCAAGATTCTCAATGTCGAGGGCGATCGCGAGGCGGCCACCGATCATCTCATCTATATCGTCAAGCGCGACCGCGCCTGGGAAGATGATGGCGCCCGCAAGCAACTTTTGCAGTTTCTAGAAGTTTGGGGTTTCAAGGACCCGGCCTCCGTTTCGGCCCGGCGCAAGATGTCGGCCATCCTGTTCTCCTGAGCCGGCCGAACAGCAAGTGGAGATGCTGCGATGCACGTGGGAAATGCTCGCTATCTGACCGAAGCCGATCTGCCCGAGGCGATCGCGGTGTTTCCGCTGTCGGGCGTGCTCCTCCTGTCGGGGGGGCATCTGCCACTCAATGTCTTCGAACCACGCTACCTGACGCTGGTCGACGATGCGCTCAAGGGCAACCGGCTGATCGGCATCATCCAGCCGGTGTTCAGCGAGACCGATGAAAGCCCGGTGGGCAATCCGGAGCTGTGCAAGGTCGGCACGCTCGGTCGCATCACCACGTTCGGCGAAACCGGCGATGGCCGTTATGTCGTGGATATCAGCGGCGTCTGCCGTTTCCGGCTGAGGGACGAGGTGCAGCAACATCATCCCTATCGGAAATTCCACATCGCGCCCTTCATGTCCGACCTGCACGAGCCGGAGGACGACCCGTCGGTCGGCCGCGAGGCGCTGCTCGGGGCCTTCCGCAGCTATCTCGACGCCAACAAGCTCGAAGTCGATTGGGAAGCCGTCAGCAAGACCTCCAACCGCACGCTGGTCAATTCGCTGGCCATGATGGCGCCGTTCGGCCCGCGCGAAAAGCAGGCCTTGCTCGAAGCCCCCGACCTTAAGACCCGCGCCGAGACGCTTGTTGCGATGACCGAAATGGTCCTGACCCGCGCCTTCGGCGACGCCGCCAAGACGCTGCAATAGGATTGGGAATGGACGAGAATATTTCCAAGCCCGACCCGAAAATGCTGGAACTGCTGGTCTGCCCGCTCACCAAGGGCCGGCTGATCTGGGATCGAGAGAAGAACGAACTGGTCTCGGAAAAAGCAAGGCTTGCCTATCCCATTCGCGACGGCGTTCCGATCATGCTGGAATCGGAAGCACGGCGGCTGGATAATTAAAGGGCAAAGCCGCTCGGGTCGACGGAAACGGACCGTTTCCACCTGACGCCATCACGTCCCGATCACATTCTTTTGACACCCCTATTGTCAAGAATCTGTTCCCTGCGGAACAGCCCCTGCCCCCTCCCGGCGTGACGATGAATGCACCACGCTGACAGCCAGATCGACTGCCACGGGCCCCACCACCCAGCTCTAGGAGGCTCAACCATGGGCGCATTCATCGAAATCGGCAATCGCAACTCCACCTACAACGTTGCAGACTCGAATGCGAGCATCAATCTCGCACAGTTCGACATCGTCAACGTCACCAATAGCAATGGCATTTTCGAATCCTCGGCCTTCAATTCGAACGCGTTCGGCATCGACGGCGAAATCCATGTCACCAATGGCAGCGCCATGCGCATCAGCGGCATGGACAACAAGGTCACCGTCGATTTCGACGGCATCCTCACCGGCAATATCGGCATCTGGCTCGACAACGGCAATACCAGCCCCGGCCTCAACGGCAACAGCGTCGTCGTCGAGGGCCAGATCGTCGCCACCGGTGACGGCATCCGCAACGAGGACCACGGCACGTCGATCCTCAACCTCGATCATATCGAGGGTGCGACGGGCATTGCCGGCACGACATTCGGCGTCACGGTCACCAATGACGATCTTGGCACGATCAAGGGCAGCACCGCCGGCATCGACCTGTCTGCGATCAACGACCCGACGCAGACATCGAAGATCACCAACCATGGAACGATCACCGGCGCCAACGCCATCATCGGCGGCGGCGAGCAGGAAACGGTCGTCAATGACGGCACGATCAACGGCAATGTCATCCTCGGCGGCGGCAGCGACGTCTTCGACGACCGCAAGGGCACCGTCAACGGCTTCATCGAAGGCGGGAGCGGCAACGACACCTATATTATCGACAATGCCGCCACCAAGATTGCCGAGTTCATCGCCGGCGGAACCGGCGACACCGTCGAATCCACCGTTAGCTATACCCTTGGCAACAACCTGGAAAACCTCATCCTGCTCGGCAGCGCGACCCGCAACGGCACCGGCAATGGCGAGGCCAACAATATCCATGGCAATGACGGCATCAACAAGCTGAAGGGCCTGGACGGCGACGATTTCATCACCGGCGGCAAGGGTGACGATATCCTGACCGGCGGCACCGGCGCCGACACGTTCATCTTCCAGACCGGCTTCAACCACGACACGATCACCGACTTCCACGCCACCGGAACCGGCCACGATGTCATCGACCTCTCCGATGTCGCCTCGATCACCAGCTTCTCGGATCTGATCGACAATCATGTCCACACATCGCACGGCAATGCCGTGATCGATGCCGGCCATGGCGACACGATCACGCTGACGGGTGTCAGCGTCAACAGCCTGACCTCGGGCGACTTCACCTTCTGAAACTCCTCCAGCGTCAGCCAGCGCCGGAGCTTTCCGGCGTCAGCCCGCCTTGCCGTTCATCTTGCGGATCGCGGTCGAACTGACGATCGACCGCGGTCCATGGATGAAGGTCCAGGCGGGCGCCTCCGTCCGTCCCAACGTCAGCGCGTCGTGCTCGTCGATGCGGGCATAGTCGAAGGTCTTGGCCATGGTCGAGGAGAGGAAAGACAAAGTCGCGCCGGGCCGGTCGATCACCGCGATCGGGAAGGTCATGGCGATCTTCTTCCAATTCTGCCAGCGGTGAAAATCGCGCAGATTGTCGGCGCCCATGATCCAGACGAAGTTTACATGCGGATTGCGCATGCGGACGCGTTCCAGCACCTGCGCCGTATAGCTGGACCCGAGCGACAGTTCGAAGGCTGTGACGCGAATGCGCGGATCGTCGGCCATCTGTTCGGAAAGTGCGATGCGTTGGGAAAGCGGCGCCAGATAACGGCCGCTCTTCAGCGGATTGCCCGGCGTCACCATCCACCAGAGCTGGTCGAGACCGAGGCAACGCAGAGCGATGCGCGCCACCAGCCGGTGCCCTTCATGCGGCGGGTTGAACGAGCCGCCGAACAGGCCGACCACCATGCCGCGCTCGACATGCGGCATGACGAGATAGCGTCTGTCGATCCCCTCCCCCGTCACGTCGTCAGGGCCTGATCTGGCCGCTGCCGCGGACCCGGTACTTGAACGATGTCAGCTGTTCGACGCCGACAGGGCCGCGCGCATGCATCTTGCCGGTGGCGATGCCGATCTCGGCACCCATGCCGAACTCGCCGCCATCGGCAAATTGCGTCGAGGCATTGTGCAGCAGAATGGCGGAATCGATCTCGTTGAAGAAGCGCCCGACCGCGTTGACATCCTCCGACAGGATCGCCTCGGTATGATGCGAGGAATAGCGGTTGATATGGGCGATCGCACCGGAAATGCCGTCGACGATCTCCACCGAAATGATCGCGTCGAGATATTCCGTCGTCCAGTCGGCATCCACTGCCGGCTTGGCCTGACCGTAATTGACCAGCACTTCGGCCGAGCCGCGGACCTCGCAGCCGGCGGCGGCCAGCGCATCGAGCAGCGGCTTGAGATGCGTCGCGACAGCCGCCCGGTCGACCAGCAATGTCTCGGCAGCACCACAGACGCCGGTGCGGCGCATCTTGGCATTGACGACAATCGATTTTGCCATGTCGATCGCGGCGGTCCTGTCGACATAGATATGGCAGAGGCCCTCGAGATGAGCGAAGACCGGCACGCGCGCATCGGCCTGCACGCGGGCGACAAGGCTCTTGCCGCCGCGCGGTACGATCACGTCCACGGCGCCGTTGAGGCCGGTCAGCATCTCGCCGACGGCGGCGCGATCGGTGGTCGGCACGATCTGGATCGCATCCTCCGGCAGGCCGGCATCGCGCAGCCCCTTGGCCAAGCATGCATGGATCGCCGCCGACGAATGCTGCGAATCCGAGCCGCCACGCAGGATCACGGCATTGCCGGCCTTGAGGCAGAGCGCGCCGGCATCGGCCGTGACGTTCGGACGGCTCTCATAGATCACGCCGATGACACCGAGCGGCGTGCGCACGCGCTCGATATGCAGGCCGTTCGGCCGGTCCCATTCGGCAATCACCTCGCCCACGGGATCGCGGAGCTCGGCAATCGTGCGGATGCCGTCGGCCATGGCGCGGACGCGGGCTTCGTTCAAGGTCAGCCGGTCGAGGAAGGAGCCGGTCATGCCGGCGGCATGGGCATTGTCGAGATCGAGTGCATTGGCGGCAAGGATGTCGTCCTTGCGGGCGACGATTTCGGCCGCCATGGAGACGAGGGCCGCATGCTTGCGTTCGGCCGAGGCGATGGCAAGCGGCTGCGCCGCCGCCCGGGCACGGCGGCCCAGATCGAGCATCAGAGCGGCGATATCGTCCTTCACCTTGTCAAGCATCGGCCTGCTCCTTCTGCTTCGCCCCCGTCATCACCAGGTCGTCGCGATGCACCATGGCCGAACGACCGGCATAGCCGAGGATGGCGGCAATCTCGATCGACTTCTTGCCGGCGATCTGCTTCGCCTCCTGCGCGTCATAGCCCACGAGACCGCGCGCGATCTCCCGGCCGGCGAGCGTCAGGATCGCCACCGTATCGCCGCGTGAAAACTCACCCGAAACGCTGCGCACGCCGGCTGGCAGCAGGCTCTTGCCGGTATGCAGCGCCCGTTCAGCACCTTCATCGACCGTCAGTCGGCCCGCCGGCAGCAACTGCCCGGCAATCCAGGTCTTGCGCGCCGTCACCGGTTCGGCCGAGGGCGCGAACCAGCTGTGCCGCGCGCCGTCGAGGATCGATTGCAGCGGATGCTCGACCTTGCCGGAGGCGATGATCATAGCGCAGCCGGCCGAAGTGGCGATCTTGCCGGCATCGATCTTGGTGCGCATGCCGCCACGCGACAGTTCCGAGGCAGCCCCGCCTGCCATCGCCTCGATCTCGGGCGTGATGGCAGGGATGAATTCGAGGAATTTGGCATTCGGATCGAGATGCGGCGGCGCGGTATAAAGCCCATCGATATCGGATAGCAGCACCAGCAGATCGGCGCCGACCATGGTCGCCACCCGTGCCGCCAGCCGGTCATTGTCGCCATAACGGATCTCGGTGGTCGCCACCGTGTCGTTCTCGTTGATGACGGGCACGGCCTTGAGTTTCATCAACTGCGCAATCGTCGCCCGCGCATTGAGATAGCGCCGGCGCTCCTCGGTATCGCCGAGCGTCAGCAGGATCTGCCCCGCGACGATCTCGTGCCGCGACAGGCTTTCCGACCAGGCGCGTGCCAGAGCGATCTGGCCAACCGCCGCAGCAGCCTGGCTTTCCTCGAGCTTCAACGCACCCGACGCCAGGTCGAGCACGGTGCGGCCCATGGCAATGGCGCCGGAGGAGACGACCAGCACTTCGACGCCGCGCGCCACAAGCGCTGCGATATCCTCGCACATGGCATCGAGCCACGCCTTCTTCAGCCCGGACCGACGGTCGACGAGCAGCGCCGAGCCGATCTTGATGACGATCCGCCGGCAGGCGGACAGCGAGCGGCGGTCACTCGTCATCGTCGTCCCAATCATCCTCATCGTCCATCGGCGCCATCTTGACCTTGCGGTTGAAGTTGATGGCGCTGTCGGCCGACGGCAAGTCCGGATTTTCCGCCTTGCTGGCCTCGATGACGCCGGCCAACTCGCGCAGCACCTCCTGCATGCCGAGCCCGGCAACGGCGGAAATGACAAAGGGCGTCTGCCCCGCGGCGCGCTTCAGCGACGCCTTCTTCTTCTTCAGCTGATCGGCATCGACCGTATCGACCTGCGACAGGGCGACGATCTCGGCCTTGTCGGCGAGACCGGCGCCATAGGCTTCGAGCTCGGCGCGCACGGTCTTGTAAGCCTTGCCGGCATTCTCTTCCTGCGCCGAAACGAGGTGCAGCAGCACGCGGGTACGCTCGACATGGCCGAGGAAACGGTCGCCGAGGCCGACGCCCTCGTGTGCGCCTTCGATCAGGCCCGGGATGTCGGCCAGCACATATTCCTTGCCGTCGACGCTCGCTACGCCGAGATTGGGATGCAGGGTCGTGAATGGATAATTGGCGATCTTCGGCCGCGCCCGTGTCGTTGTCGCGAGAAAAGTCGATTTGCCGGCGTTCGGCAGGCCGACCAGGCCGGCATCGGCGATCAGCTTCAGGCGCAGCCAGACGGTCTTTTCCTCGCCCTCCTGGCCGGGATTGGCCCAATCCGGCGCCTGGTTGGTCGAACTGCGGAAATAGGCATTGCCGAAGCCGCCATTGCCGCCTTTGGCGATGCGGAATTTCTGGCCGATCTCGGTCATGTCGCAGATCAGCGTCTCGCCGTCTTCCTCGAAGATCTGCGTGCCAGCCGGCACTTTCAGCGTAACGCTGCCGCCCTTGGCGCCGTGCCGGTTGCGGCCCATGCCATGGACGCCGGTCTCGCCCTTGAAATGCTGCTGGTAGCGGTAATCGATCAGCGTATTGAGGCCGTTGACGGTCTCAACCCAGACATCGCCGCCACGGCCGCCATCGCCCCCGTCGGGACCGCCGAATTCGATGAATTTCTCACGCCGGAACGACACGGAGCCGGCGCCACCGTCACCTGCCTTCACATAGACTTTGCATTGATCGAGAAACTTCATCTGTCCGTCTTTGTCCTGGGGTCGCTTGCCAATTCCCGGCAAGCGTGTTCGATATAGCGGCTAACGGGGAAAGGTCAAAGAATATCATGAGATTTGTGAGCTTTAACATCCAATACGGCATTGGATTGGACGGCGTTTGCGACTTCGAGCGCATTGCCGATGCCGTCAGAGGGGCCGATGTCATCGCTTTGCAGGAGATTACCACCAACTTCCCCAAAAATAGTCACGCCGATATGCCGGCGGTTCTGGCGGCACTTCTGCCGGAACATTTCCATGCTTTCGGCGTCGGAACCGACACCGATGCCGGCTCCGAAATCGTCGACGGCAAGGCTGTCATGCGCCGCCGCCAGTTCGGCAATATGATCCTGTCGCGCTACCCGATCTACACGACCCGCAACCTGCTCCTGCCGCGCACCCGCACCTATGATTATCTCAACCTGCAGCGCTCGGCGCTGGAAGCGCTGATCGGCGCCCCGTCCGGTCCAATCCGGGTCTATTCGCTGCATCTCGACCATCGCAGCCCGGCCGAACGCATCGCCCAGATCGAATTCCTCAAGGAGCGCGTCACCCGTTACGGCATCGAGGGCGGCGCCGTCAGCGGCGGGGCCGAATTCCATTTCCTCGACGCGCCGCATCCCGACGATTTCGTCATCATGGGCGATTTCAACATGCTGCCGGAAAGTTCTGAATATGTCGCCATGGTCGGCCCCAAGGACCATTTCTATGGTCGTACCCCGCGCTACAACGATCCGATCGATGCGCTGGGCCATCTCTGTCCGAGAACGCCCGACGCTTTCACCTGGGAAGAGCCCGGCCGGCCGGAAAGCCGCCAATATCTCGACTATTGCTTCGTCTCCGGCTCACTCCGCAATCGCCTCAAGAGCGGCGGGGTGGACGAGGCCTGCATCGCCTCCGATCACAAGCCGATCTGGGTGGAGATCGAATAGGGAGAGGCCGAGGCATGGTCCCCTTTCTCGACAGACTGGATGGAGCGACCAATGTTCTGCTGGCCGGATGCGGCGGCGGCTTCGACGTCTATTGCGGCATGCCGTTGGCAACCCGCCTTCTCACGCGCGGCGCCTCCGTCGCACTGGCCAATCTCTCCTTTTCCAATCTCTGGGATTCCGGCGCCGAAAAGCTCGATCCGTCGACATGGCAGATCACGACCGGTGCGCGGGAACTGCCCTATTTTCCAGAGAAATGGCTGGCGGAATGGCTGGCGCATCGGTCTCTCGACGTGCCGGTCTATGGCTTCGGCAAATCCGGCGCAGCACCGCTTCGCGACGCCTATCGTACACTGCTCGACCGGCATGATTTCGATCTTGTCGTCCTGGTCGACGGCGGCACCGACAGCCTGATCTTCGGCGATGAGCCGGGCCTGGGCACCATCACCGAAGATGCGGTCTCGCTGGTCGGCGCCGTCCAGGCCGCAGGGGATCGGGTCGTTCTCGCCTGCCTCGGCTTCGGCATCGACCATTTCCACGGCATCTCCCACCATTCCTTCCTGGAAAATGCAGCCCGGATCACGCGCGCCGGCGGCTATCTCGGCGGCGTGTCGCTGGTTGGCGGAACGGCTGAAGCCGACGCCTTTCTCGATCTTGTCGCCTATGCCAATCAGCGGCAGCCGCGCCACCGCAGCATTGTCTGCAATTCGATCGCCAGCGCGATCCATGGCGAGTTCGGCAACTATCATGCCACCGACCGAACCGGCGAAAGCGAACTGTTCGTCAATCCGCTGATGAGCCAGTATTGGGCTTTTTCCGGCCCGAAAGTCGTCGCCTCGATGGCGTTTGCCGATCGCCTTGCCGATACATCGACTTTCGAGGAAGCATCTGCGGTGATCGAACGGATGCGAAACGGGGTCACACCCCGCATCCGAAAGCCAATCCCCCTCTGACGCACCCTACGGTGCGAAATGCTGTAACTCGTCCAGGGAATTGAGCTGGAACGGTTTCAGGTCCACGCCGTGCGTCTGGCCACCAGATGGATCGAAATCCGCCGCCAGCATCTTCGTCGGATTGTAGCGGCAATGGACATTGTCGCATTTGGCGTTGGGAATCTGGTCCTTGTCCTGCATCTCGATGAACAGCTGCACATAGGACGACAGCCACCAACTCATCGAAAGCGTCTGGATCGGCACACGGGCGCCCGCCGGACAGGCGCCATCGGCGCTGAGCGTCTCGACACAGATTGCCGTATAGACATTGATCGGGATGACATCGTCGAAGCCGACGCGATTGACCGTCTCGAAGCGATTGTCCAGCACATGGCCCTGCCGGGAATTGAAGAAGGCATTGAGCGGCGAGAAAGCGGCGTCGATCTTGGGGCCGGTGAATTCGAGCGGCGGATGGCGGATGTTCTTCCGGCCGTCGAATTTCCACAGGCGGGCAGGATTGTCGTCCACCGGATCGTTGCCGATGCTGATCACCGTGCTGTCGATCCCATAGCAATCCAGCGCATCGACGATGTTGAAGATGCTGACAAGCCCGCTATTGTCGAAATAGCCGCCATCGACCAGTTGCCCGACAAGCGCGCCGCCCCGGCTGCGGATATTGCCCTGGCTGGAGATGATCGGGAAACGCGCCGAGGTCACGATCGCTGTCGAGATGCGGATGTCCCTGCCCACCTTGCTCGGCGCCACCTTCGGATCATCCGAAGCGCCCAGGAGTTCGAAAATGTCGTAGGAATCGGGGATGAGTTCGGAATAGGGCAGATGGGCGGGATAGGCTTTGCTGCCGTTGCTGACACAGCTGTCCCGATCCGGAAATTGCGACGACGGGTCGATCTCGCTCGCCACGACATTCTGGCCGCGTTCGACCAGCGTGCTGTTGAGCAGCAGCGCCGGCAGCCAGGCCTTCGACCGGTCGCCATGACCGAAACGCGCGCACAGGCCTTCGAATTTGCCGCAATCCGTTTTCGTTATCCTGGCATAATGCTGTTCCATCGCCTCCTCGAGCAGCGCGGAACGATCAGCGAAATGAATGAGGTCAAGGCTGGCCGGCGCGGCCATCCACCAGTCCCTGAGCGCCAGGCCGACAAAAGCCGGCGTCAGATAATCCGCCGAAACCAGCAGCTGCAGGCATTTGCGCCAACTGCTCTTGGCCTCGGCCGCATGCGCGCTCTTGTAGTAAAGCCAGTTGCGCGTGCTGCGCCCATCCGAAACCCTGCAGGGCGGCTTGCCGTCGGCGCTGTCGGCCAGCGCCTGCCGCACGGTGGCCAGCCCCAGCGAACCGCCGGAAACGCCTGACAACAGGAACAGCCGATTGCGGAAACCGGCCGGCTGCTCATCGAGCAGCTTGCCCATCACGGTCGCCACCTGGAAGGCCGCACGGCTGGCGCCGCCCTCGGCGGTGACCAGCACCGCCCGCACCGGGCATCGCTGCGGCGGGGTGAGCTTGTCGCAATTGTTGGCCTTCTTCCAGGCGCCGACAAAATCCGCCAGCGCCAGCTCCGGCGACGTTCCAGACGTGGATTTGTCGGCCGGAAGCACCCGGAGATCGTGGAAATGATTGCCGGAATAACCCGCGCCGAAGACGAAGGCCGCCAGGGCCATGACAGTGCCGATCTGCACCAGCCGGCGCCAGAACAGGGTGGTGTTGGCGATCACGATCAGCCCGACCAGCGGCATGATCCAGCTGCCGAGCAGCATCGGCACGAACATCAGGCCGCCGAGCAGGCTCGCCAGTTCGAACGGCCAGGAGAGTGCGATCAGCAGGAAGACAAGCGAAATGCAGGTGAAGGCGATCGAAATGCGTCTGCCGACCGCGGCCGACATCGTCGTCTTGGCGTCCTCCCTGACAGTCAGATAGATCAGGAAGGCGAGGAGGCTGGCGAGAGGCACGATCCACAGGCCGCCGCTCGGCGCCCTCAAGCCATAAACGGCAAAGCGCGGTGAGAGCGCGGTATAGGTGCTCGTCTCCGAATGGACGCTGAAGAACAGCGCCAGCAGCGCCACGAAAGCGAGATCCCGCGGCAGCCAGCGATCAAGCCGGCTGCGCGCCATCAGCGCCATGCCTCTTTTCTTCAGCTCCGCATCCAGCAGGATCCGCGCGCCCAGATGCAGCGGAACGATCCAGAAAACCATCAGGAAGAGGATGAGGATCACGACATCCAGCGCATCGAACGACCGCGCCAGCAGGTCGACCACTTGCGACAACGTCAACAGCAACACGCCGAACAACAGCGACAGGAAGGACGGCCACACGACAAACAGCCGTTTCAGCAGATGGACGATATCCTCGATGACCGACCAGCCGAACAAATGGCGGATCGCCGACAGATGATCCCAGAGGAAACTCCAGCACGCCTTGTAGAAACTATCCGCCCACGCCCTGATCTTGCTTGCCATCGCAGTCTCCCCCGACATGGCGCAATGGCAGATAGTATAGTTGATGCCGGCAAAGCTGGAAATGGAGAGAAAGTCCTATGACCGGCCCGGAATTAGAAGCAAAGGGCGGCCCGAAGCCGCCCTTTTCCTACATCGGGACATAGCCCCCGAATGTCAGTTCGGTGGTGATCAACTTCACCATCGCGACCCTCGACTCGGAATAGCCTTCCGTGACGCCGGTAATGTCGAAGCCGAGCTTGCCTTGCAGCCTGAGCGACGCCGGATTGTCGACAATCACAGCCGAATAGAGGGTCTCGCCCATATGCGCGGCGAAGAATCGGGCGACGACGGCGTTGAGCGCCTCCGTCATGATGCCCTTGCCCCACTGGCTCTCATCGAGCCAATAGCCGACATGAAAGCCCGCACGGCCATGCGCCTCGCGCCACTCGATGGCGACCACCCCGATCAGACGATCGGCCTCGTTGCCATTGGCGGCTTCGGCACCCGGCATCAGGATGGCGCGGACGCCACCCAGCGTGATCGCGAACACCCAGGCGCCTGCACCATCGGCCTCGAGCCCACCGAGCCAATCCTCGGCATCTTCAAGATGATAGGGCTGCGGCACCCGCGTCAGCATCTGGGCGACACGATAGTTCGCCAAACCTGCCGTGATCGCTGCCGCATCCTTCGCCTCCGGCCGGCGCAGCGTCAGCCGCCCCGTCCGGATTGTCGGCTGCGGCCCGAGCGGGCCGGTGTCAACAGGCTGGCCAAGGCCGGGCGGCAGCGGCAGGTCGGCGAAGAAATCCTTTGAAAGCGCGTTCATCTCGCACCTCCCCAATGTCTCAGCGAACCCCAGGTCTTGCGGTCGAGCCGGAACCACTCGACCGCGACCGTACCGCCCAGCGCCAGCGACGGCATCATGCCCGTGCCCTGGAACTGGAAGCCGCATTTCTGCAGCACCCGCCGCGAGGCGATGTTCATCACCCGCACCCGGCCATCGATGAAATCGAGGTCGGAATGCTGGAAGCCGAAATCGATCAGGGTCTGCGCGGCTTCCGTGGCGAGCCCCCTGTTCCAATGCGGTTCGCCCAGCCAGAAGCCGATCTCCATGCCGTGTCCGCCGGCCTGGACCTCCAGCGCGCAGCAGCCGAGGAACTCACCGGTGTCGTTGCGTGTCACGGCATAGACGCATTTGCCCATCGCGCCCGAAATCACGCGGCCGACAAAATTCTCGGCATCCTTCGGCGTATAGGGGTGCGGCATGCGCGACACTTTGGACGCGACATTGATGTTGTTGGCGAGATGGGCAATTGCGTTGCTGTCCGTGACGGCGGGCGCGCGCAAGAGCAGGCGCTCCGAAGCCAGGACCGGACTGGTCAGTTCCTGCGGCAACGGCCGCGTCTCACTCAAGATTGGTTGGCTTGAGCTTTGCTGTAATGGACTTTGCATGACTGCCTCCATGGTCAAAACGAAAAGGGAAGATGGGTACCGCCCCATCTTCCCTTTTGAACCCTGGAGATCTTGCGACCTGAAGTGCCAGCCGGGCCTATGAGGCGCCGGCTGTTTTTAAGAGCACCGGCTTACTCTGCTGCGGCCGCCGTTTTCGGCATGACGGACACGTACACTCGGCCATTGGCTTTGGTACGGTATTCGACATTGCCTTCGGTGACCGCAAAAATGGTGTGATCCGTGCCCATGCCGACGTTTGCGCCGGGATGCCACTGGGTGCCGCGCTGACGCACGATGATGTTGCCGGAAATCACGGCTTCGCCGCCGAACTTCTTGACGCCGAGGCGCTTCGAGTTGGAGTCGCGACCGTTGCGCGAGGAACCGCCAGCTTTTTTATGTGCCATTGTAGTTCTCCTAGTCCTCTAACTTCGATCAGGCCGCGATTTCGAGAATGCGAACCGTGGTGAAATGCTGGCGGTGGCCCTTCTTGCGCTTGGAATTCTGGCGGCGGCGCTTGACGAAAGAAATGGTCTTCCGCGTGCGGCCCTGGCCGACGACTTCCGCAGTCACGACAGCGCCTTCTACAAAAGGCGCGCCGATCTTGGCGCTGGCACCCTCGCCGACAACGAGGACTTCTTTGAATTCGATCTTCGTACCGGCTTCGCCTTCGAGCTTTTCGATGGCGATCACGTCGTTGGCAGCAACCTGGTACTGCTTCCCGCCGGTCTTGATGACTGCGAACATCTTTTATCCTTTCATGTTCTTGAACACGATCTCGATCCTGGGCTTGCAAGCCCCGACCGGATGGTCTTTTTGTCAGTCGGTTGGTCTTTGGCGGAAATCCGCCGGTGAATGCCTGCCTTTCGGCAAACATAAACTCCAGCCGAGGATAGAGCTATCCGCAGCTTTCTGCACTGCGTGTACGTGAGGGTCACGAGTCTGTCAAGCCAAGCCCCGGCAAAGAAACACGGTTTGGCTGGTTTTTCTGACCCGAGCTTGCCTTTTTCGCCGCCACACCTCCGCCTTGCCAGGCTCGGCCAGCCACTGTCAGGAACGAAAGCCGTTATAGAGAAGGTGGAGGGGTTGACTGCCTGAAAAACGACAGTCACTCGCCCTTCCCGGAATAGACCGTGATTGCGAACTCGAACAACTGTCGCGCGCCCGACAATGCCTCGCCGCTGTCAATGCCCTCGATCGTATAGAGCAGAGAACAAAACTGCTTCCAACGAACAGCATCGCCAGCCGCTGAACTGGCTGCCACTCTCGGTGATACCTATGAGGCGCGGCGTCAGATAGCTTGCCGCAAGCTCACTGGCAAACCGAACGCGTCAAGACCAGCCCGGCGGTCAAAATGCGAAATTCTTGAGACGGTCTTCAAGCCCAAGGATGGTCGGAATATCGGCATTGGCGAAGGCGAAACGCAGGTAACGCTGCTGCCCTTCACCGAAATAGTCGCCGGGAAGGCAGACAACGCCGAATTCGCGCGCCAGCCTTTGGGCCGCGACCTCCGATGACACATTGGCGAACGGATGCCGGACATAGGCAAAATACGCACCGAGTGACTCGATCTTCCAGGCAGGCAACGCCTCCACCACCTGCCGGAGCGCCGCAGCGCGACCGGCAATCTCCCGCAGGTTGGCGCGCCGCCAATCGACGAGCGCCGGAATGGCCTTGGCAACCGATGCCTGTGCCGCGCGCGGCGCGCAGATCTGCAGATTATCCATCACCTTCGTCACTTGTCTGACCATTTCCGGGCTCGCAGTGATCGCACCCAGGCGATGGCCGGCGATGCAATAGGCCTTCGAAAAGCTGTAGGTCAGCGCAAGCCCGTCTTCCCAACCTGGTGTCGACAGCAGTTGATGCGGCGGCATTTGATTTTCGTCGACAAAATCGCGATAGGTCTCGTCGATGACGAGCCATGTGCCGTTCTGCTGGCAGAGCGCGAAAATCTCGTCGAGCAATGCCGGCGAGCAGATGGCGCCTGTCGGATTGTTGGGCGTTACCAGCACGAGCGCCTTGAGGCCGGGCCTAAGCACTGCCTTCACCGCCTGCAGGTCAGGCAGGAAAGCGTTCTGCGCATCCACGGCGAAGGTTGTCAGCTTGATGCCGAGCATATCGAGAGCGGCTTTGTGGTTGAAGTAAAATGGATTGGTCACGGCGACCGTATCCCCTGCCCCGGCAATCGCCATGATCAGGCACACGAACGCCTGGTTGGCTCCGGACGTTATGTGGATGTTCCCGGCAGAAATCGGCGCACCGTAGAGTTCTGCGACATGTGCTGCATAGGCTTGGCGCAACGCGAGTTCGCCTTCGATATCGCCGTAACCGGTATAGGTTCGCGATCCCGCGGCCTCGGCGAGCCAGGCCAGCATGTCCGGATGTGGCGGATAACCGGGCACCGCCTGGCTGAGGCTGATGAGCTCGCCCCGCGAGCCATCGTAGGCGTTGCCCCAGGACATCGCCGATGGCACCGCCGGCGGCGACAATGTAGCGACGCGTGGATTGAATGCAGGCATGATCAACCTCCAGAGCATCTCGCACCGCGACGACTTCGCGCCTATGCGTCTGCCCACTTTCGAAATGACTGGCGTCCAGAGTTCCGGTTTCCCGAAGCAGCGCCAACCGCCCATAAAGCTCAGAACCAGGAGGATTTCCAGAGTTCAGACGCACCAACTACCCGGATTGGGAGGGTAACGCGACATCATGCCTCTCGACGCGATCCTTGGCATTGCCACATCGAGCCAATCTCTTGATGAGCCGGCACACTGAAGCCACACAGAAGCGGCGCCGACGTGATCCCAGCCGCCACAATAAGCTCACATCCACTGCGCAAATTCTTCACAGCCTATCTTGCGCTTGCCTTTTTTCGTCGCTATATCCCCGCCCACGCTTCGCCCGACCGGCTCGACCAGCCACCACCGAGGGCGAAAGTGAATGCGGAGAGGTGGTAGAGTGGTCGATTGCACCGCACTCGAAATGCGGAGTACCTTTACGGGTACCGTGGGTTCGAATCCCACCCTCTCCGCCATCTTTGCTTTGTCCGACCCGGAGACATAGGTAGCAGAATGTCCCTAAGACATGGGTGACAACCTCGTGCCGAACGGGTTGTCGGTGGTTTGCAGAGTTCTCTGTTCCAAATCGATATATCCGAGATCATAGCGCATGACTGCGCCGAAATGACCCGCTCCGCGCTCGCCGCACTTGGCAAGCGCAACCCCTCCGGCCTATGACCACTCACCACCAACAACCACCATCCCCCACCGCCATGTCCGACGACGAAAAGCACCCACAGCACCTGCTCTCCATCGATCCCGTCACGCGGGCGGCGATCGGTCGCATTACGCGTCGCGCGTCCTGCCCCTGCCTGACGGCCCGGACGAAGAAAGGGACGCCGCTGGTTTCGAAGATGCATGTCGAAGCGCAAGATCCAAACCAGCCCGGTTGGGCGTTGATCAAGCAATTGGTCGCGCATGCCGCAATCTCGCGTGCAACCGTTATCGAGCCGTCGGCGCATATCCCCTGGGACGATTGGCTGCATGTCGTGACACTTCCGGCAGACATCGGCTCTCTCACCGAAGTCCGCACGTTGCGCCTCTATGGCAGCTCCCTGCGCCGGCTGCCGCCGGAGATCGGCGCCATGTCGGCGCTGCAGGATCTGGACGTCTATACGTCCTATTGCCTGCATTGGCTTCCCTATGAAGTCACGCGTTGCCGGCATCTCACCTCCAGCCGGATGAGCACGCGCGCGCTCTATGGAAATCGGAAGACCCGGCTGCCGTTTCCACCGCTTCGTCAACCCATCGAAACCTTGCTGCCCCAGACCTGCAGCGTCTGCGACCGGGCGTTTGGCGAGCGGGCGCCAGAACTTTTCTGGACGACGCAGCGGATCGGCACCGACTTTGTGCCGCTGCTGATCCACGGCTGTTCACGCGACTGCATCAACTCGGTGCCATCCGCGCCCGCCGGATTTTTCGCGCGGCCGCACAAGGGCGGCGGCGGCGTGGGCATGCCGTTGACAGGTCAGGATTGACCGGTTCCGGTGAGTATGCGCCCCAGACAGTGCGAGACATCAGCCATTGCTGGGCGTCAGTGTTTTGCACCAACGTCTCCGCCTGCTTCCTCTCCGGAGCCAGGCAACCGTTCGTCAGGCACAGCGTTGATTGAAGAGGCGGGGTTTCAAGTTTTGTTTTTGTTTGGTTTTGTTTTCCGTCTCCGTTGTCTGTCTCAGTCTGCGCCTCTGTCTCTGTATGTCGACACCCATGCGACACCAGTGTCTCACCGGTGTCCGATGGGTGTCTGAGGGCTATCATAGGGCTGCCGCCATTTGTCGTAACTCGGCGCGACGCGCGCCCGGCTGAACCCGGCGGTCTTGATCTGCCGCCTCTTTCCCTCCGCCCTCTCCGCCTCTGCTGCTCGCCGGCCCACACTGGCAGCGGATCCCTACCTGCCGCTCTGCGCTGACCGCTGCGTTCGCACGCCGCTGGTCATCAAAACACGAAATCCGACTTGCCGAGATTGTCGATGTCGACATTCTGCAGCACCAGCACGTCGCCAAGGCCGTCATCGCACCAGGTGTCGTTGCCGTGGGCATGGAGCAGCGTCACGACATCCTGGAACGTGTCGATGCCCTTCAATCTCGTGAGGTCGACGACGTCGTGATTCTGGCCCCTGGCCTTGAAATCCTCGATCGTGTCGTCGCCGTCGCCCTTGGCGAAAATGAAGGTGTCGGCACCTGCATCGCCTCTTAACACGTCGTTGCCCCGATGGCTTGCGATGCGGTCATTGCCGGCAAAACCTTCCAGGAAATCATTGCCGCCGCTGCCGGAAAGCACATCGTTTCCGTGCAGGTGGCTCGACATATATTTGGGGATGAGCGCCGGGTGCGAAAGAACGTAGACAGCGTCTTCGACCGACAGCCTTATTCCGGCAATCGAGCCTATTTCCTGACCATCGCGCGTTTCGACGATTTTTGTCACGCTGCCCGATCGCACGTGGCCGAGTGAATCATGCGCAAAGCCCGATCCATGCACCTCGAAAGTGCCGACCGCGGTCTCAATATCGAACCGCGATCTGGTGAAATGGGTCGCCGAGAAAAGCGTGATCGTGCCCATTTCGAACGGGTTGTCATGCGTATTCATGGCGAAACCGGATTTCCAGACGACGCCCATGATCCACCTCCCAAACTTTGCCGCATAGTCATGGCTGCGGCATCACAGGATCGCAAACATCAGCGCCATTGGCTATCTATTTCATTAGCATTCGCAAATATATATCCTCCAAGCGTGCGATTTGACCACGACAATCACTGACCTGTAGCCCCGCCCGGCTGTGTCCGGGGCGCTCCCTGCGCGGACAGTCCCATCCGATGTCCGTTCGTCTTTCGCCCGCCAGGCGCGGGCAACATGCGCCTGGCGGGCGAGGAGGCAGCATTTCCGCTACGGATGGGTCGCCAATGCAAGGCGACTGGCCTCGATCCTCAGCCAGCCCAGAAATTCGTTCGCCGCCTGCTTCGGCTTGCGCCGTTTCGGCAGCACGACGAAATAGGCGTTGCGGGTTTTCACCGTGGCGTCCGTCAGTCTCGTCAGCCGGCCCTGCGCCAGCAGATCGTCGACGAGCCGTTTCCACCCCAAGGCAATGCCTTGCCCGTTCAACGCGGCATAGATCGCTTCGGTATAAAAGCTGCAGCGCAGGCCCGAGATTTTCTTCGGCGCTTTCACCGAGAAGGCGGCCAGCCACTCGGTCCATCCCGTCCATGTGGGATCGTCGACATCGTTGGAGATCAGCGGGTATTCGACGAGGTCGCCCGGCGACGAAATCCTTGCCGCGGCATGCGCATAGGACGGGCTGCAGATCGGAAATATCTCGTCGTCGAACAGCAGCTCCGCCTGGCCATCCCCCCACATGCCGCTTCCGAACCTGATTGCGACGTCGAGTTCGCCCGATTCGATATTCGGCATCGTGTCCTGCGTCACGATCCGCAGATTGATCTTCGGGAACTGACGCGAAAACTCCGAAATGCGGGGCAGCAGCCAGAAATGCGAGAAGGCCACGGTGGCCGATATGGTCAGCTGATCGGCTTGTCCCTCGCGGGTCAGCTCCGCGACCGATGTCGAAATGATGTCGAAGGCATCGGCGGCCGCCGATGACAATGCCCTGCCCTTTTCCGTCAGTTCGATCCGTCTGTGCAGCCTGGCGAACAGGGAAAAACCGAGATGCTCCTCCAGCAGGTGAATCTGGCGGCTGACGGCCGCCTGGGTGACGCCCAGCTCATCCGCCGCCCTGGTGAAGCTCGAAAGCCGCGCCGCGGCCTCGAATGCCGTCAGTGCGGTCAGCGGCGGCAGATTCCGTCGCAGCGCCATCATTAACCTCCGTCTACTGTTTTCTCGCGCCATTCTAACATTACAATTTGTAATGCCAATGAGTATAATTTATGCCGTTGAAAGGAATGGAATTTCCGAGCATGCTCCGGCAGAACGCATAATCTATGGTGCCGTCATGCTCAACAAGCTCCAGTCATCCATCACCTCGCTGCTCGACTCCCGGCTGGAGGGCCATTCCCTGCCGGCCGGCCTTTACACCCGCGAAGACGTGCTGCAGGCGGACCTGGATGTCATGTTCGCCAGGCATTGGATCCAGGTGGGCCTGGAATGCGACGTGCCGGAGCCGGGCGATGCGGTGGTCATCGATATCGGCAAAACCAGCCTCATCCTTCTGCGCGACGACGACAGCCAGATTCGCGTCGTGCACAATGTCTGCCGCCATCGCGGTTCGCGCCTGGTCGATTCCGGCCCCACGGTTCTTTCCAAACTGGTATGCCCCTACCATCAGTGGACTTACGAGCTGTCGGGCGAACTCAGCTACGCGCCCCACATGGGCAAGGACTTCGACAAGGGCTGCAAGAACCTCAAGCCGGTGCATTTCAGGTCGATCGGCGGCCTGATCTTCGTCTGTCTCTCAGACAACCCGCCGAAGGATATTGCCACGCTCGCAGAGGTGATGGAGCCGCGCCTCGCGCCTTATGGCCTGCGCGACGCCAAGGTCGCGCATCAGGTCGATGTCGTCGAGAAGGGCAATTGGAAGCTCGCCGTCGAAAACAATCGTGAATGCTACCACTGCTCGGCAAACCATCCCGAACTCTGCGTCTCCTTCGTCGATCTCGACTTCGGCTATGATCCGGAAAATCTCAGCGAAGAAGACCGGCAGGAAGCCGAACGGCATTTCGCCATGTACAGCGATCGCACCGAAAAGTGGGAGGCCGAAGGCTATCCCTCGGCCACGATCCAGCACACGCGCGATTGCGTCACGAATTTCAGGACGCAGCGCCTGATCATCGCCGGCGCGGGAGAGTCCCAGACCGAAGACGCCACCGCGGCGTGCTCGAAACTGCTCGGCACGATGACCCGCAAGGACCTCGGCGACATGCATCTCTGGGGACACAATGCCTGGAGCCATTTCATGGGCGACCATGCCGTCGTCTCCACGATCATTCCGCTGTCGCCCGACACCACGCTGGTGCGCACCAAATGGCTGGTGCACAAGGATGCCATCGAAGGCGTCCACTATGACCTGGAAAAGCTGACCAGCGTCTGGATCGCGACCACCGACCAGGATTCCGAACTGGTCGGCCGTTCGCATGCCGGCATCCAGGATCCGGCATATGAACCCGGCCCCTATTCGCGTTTCACCGAAGGCGCGCTGGACGATTTCGCAACCTGGTATGTCGAAAGGATGCGTGCACATGGCTACTGAATTGCTCGACAGGCCGGCACGGTCCGCAGCAGGCGGTTTCTGGAATCCGGAGACCGACGACCAGCTTGTCTGCGTCGACGTCCATGACGAAACCCATGATGTCAAAAGCCTGACATTCGTTTCGCCGGAGCGGAAAAACATCGCCTTCAGCGCCGGGCAGTATTTCATGTTCGAACTGGGCGTCGACGGCGAGGCGGACGGGCGCTGCTACAGCATTTCGTCCTCGCCGTTCCGCACCAACGCCATCACCATCACGGTCAAGCGCGTTGCCGGAGGCAAGGTCTCGAACTGGCTTCATGACAATCTCAGGCCCGGCATGACGGTGAAGGCATCCGGCCCGCTGGGCGCATTTGCGCGGCCGGCGGCGAAGAAATACCTCTTCCTCTCCGGCGGCAGCGGCATCACGCCGGTCATGTCGATGGCGCGGGAACTGGCGGATGCCGGCGAAGCCGCCGACGTGGTTTTCCTGCATGCGGGACGCAGCCCCGGGGATCTGATCTTCCGCGCCGAGCTGGCCAACATCGCCAACCGCCTCAAGGGTTTCCGGCTGCATATGCTGCCGGAGGATGTCTCGACCGAACGCTCATGGCCGGGCATTTCCGGCAGGATATCGAAAGAGTTTCTGGCACTGGCCGTGCCTGACATCGCCGAACGCGTGGTGATGTGCTGCGGGCCTGCGCCGTTCATGGCGGCAGCACGCAGGCTCAGCGCCGAAATGGGTGTTCCGGCCGGACACTATCTCGAGGAGAGTTTTGACGCTGCCGTCATCGAAGACGCGCCGGCTCCGGCGACGGAGGCGGTCGAAGCGAAATCCTTCAGCGTTCAGTTTGCCAAACAGGCAAAGTCGATCAACGTGCGCGCCGACCAGACCGTGCTGTCCTGCGCCAAGAAATCCGGCGTCAGGCTCCCATCGTCATGCGCCAGCGRCATCTGCGGCACATGCAAATCAAAGCTCGTCAGCGGCAGCGTCGACATGAAGCATGGCGGCGGGATCAGGCAGCGTGAGATCGATGCCGGCTTCTTCCTGCCATGCTGTTCGAAGCCTTTGAGCGACCTGGTGGTGGATCGCTGAACGCGACAGGCCTCCGACTTCGCCGTGGAACATTAACGAAACGGGTGCGTTTCCTTCCGGTCGCTCGACCATGTTCCAGACGACGGAAAGCAAGATGCAAGACCTCGATAGCGAACCCGCTGTGAAAGCGCCCCGTCCCGACGAGCGCCGTGAAATCACCGACGCCGCGTTCCGGCAGATCAGGYAAGCCCAGACGGAGGCACGTCAGGCGAAATCCGAGCGCCTGCGCCAAGCAAGAATGGCGGCGGCAGTCGATTCGTGACGCCGTGTCGGATCATTTATTCGATGGCAGGCGAATGCCTGAAGCCACGATGGTGATGGCGGATGCCGCAGTTCCGGCTAAGCAAAGGACTCCAAGCGGATGGTTCGTTGGCTTGCCGCCGAAAGTCCGCTAGCCGACGATGGAAAAACTGGCCGCTGTGAGCGCAAGGTTCTGGCTGATCGTGGCGAACAGGACCTGTGCCTGGCCGCCGGTGCCGTCGGCATCATAATAAATCCTGCCGGTCGACGCGTCATAGATCACACGGTCGTCGCCATCATGCGCAGCGGTTCCGGCGAAGAAAGCCGAACCGGCGAGCGCACCGACTTGGCCGGCTGCGGTGAAGACAGTCTTGTCCAGCCCGATCGTATCGTCGGCGATGGCGAAGTCGGTGATCCCGTCGGCATTGGCAATGTCGAGCACCGCGTTGAAGACGAAAAGATCCTTGCCGTCTCCCCCATGCAGCTCGTCCGTTCCTCCGCCGCCGATCAGCTTGTCGTCGCCGGATTTGCCGTAGAGGCGGTTGTTGCCGGAATTACCGATCAGCGTATTGTTGTCGATACTGCCGAAGAGATCGAAATTGATGCTGCCCAACAGCACGCCGATCTCGACATTGCTTGGCATGATATAGCTGTCCGGCGCGCCGTCGACATGGAGCGTCGTTATCTCGATCCTGTCCTTGTTGCCGCCGCCGGCGTCTTCCGAAAGCAGATCGTAGGCGCCGCCCGACGAACGGTCTATCAGTTGGTATGTGTCGTTGCCGGCGCCGCCGAACAGGAAATCCTGGCCATTGCCGCCATTGAGCGTGTCGTTGCCGTCTTCCCCGAACAGCGAGTTGTCGCCGAAATCGTCGAACATCAGGTTGTTCATGCTGTTGCCATGCAGCGAAAAGCCCGATGCATCATGGCCGATGATGGCGCCGCGCTCGACATTGTCCGTCATCGTATAGTCGCGCACGTCGCCGTGGGTGTCCCGCACCAGGACGATATCGTCGCCGGCATTCTTGTTCTCCAGCACGGTGTCGTAGGCGCCGTTCGTCACGTCGAAGAGATTGTAGACGTCATTGCCGGATCTGCCGTCGAGCGTATCGTTGCCAGTGCTTCCATAGAGCGTGTCATTGCCGCTCCAGCCGATGATCAGGTTGTCGAGCTCATTGCCGTTGCCGGTGAAGTCGGAGAAATTGTTGGGGCCGACAAAGTTCAGTTCCTCGATGCCGGCGCCAAGCGTATAGCTGGTCAGCGCCACATTGATGCGGTCGGCACCACCGCCGCTGTCTATGACCACGTCGCCGGGATTGTCGACCCGGTAGGTGTCGTTGCCGCGCTTGCCGATCATCGTGTCTGCGCCGCCGAGGCCATCGATGACGTCGTCGCCGTTCCAGCCCAGGATGGTGTTGTCGAGATCGTTGCCTGTGCCGGTGAAGCCGGATGTCGACGGACCTTGGTAATAGAGATTCTCGACATTGGCCGACAATGTATAGCGCGCCAGCGTCACCTCGACCGTGTCCTTGATATTGTCCAAGGTGGCGCTTGCGACCTCCTTGACGATGTCGTCGGCACTGTCGACGAAATAGGTATCATTGCCGGTGCCGCCAACCATCCGGTCCGCGCCCTTGCCGCCGTCGATAACGTCGTCCAGGTTGCTGCCGTAGATCGTGTCGTCGCCGCTGCCGCCGACCGCTCTATCGAGGTCGCAGGCAAGGAAGATGTTGTTGGTCAGGCCATCGGCGCTGGAAAAGGTGCCGGTGACCATGCTGATCGTCGACGGCGTGTTCCAGCCCGAAAGGTCCAACGTGTTGTTGCTTCCGGTGCCCCAGATCGTCACCACCGGGTCTTTGTTGATGTCGAAATTGAAGAACAGGCCGACATCGCCGGTGATATTGCAGTTGAAGCCATAGACATGGTTGCCGCCGACCAGCGGTCCCGTGGTCGGCGCCCCGTAAAGGCGCTGGATCGCYAGGATGTCGAGCAACATCGGCGTGGTGGGTGCCACGACATAATCAGTGTTGTCGACCGCATCGTGACGAGTGCCCCATTGCGTGTCAGTCACCGGATAATCATCGAAGAAAAATGCGCTTTCATCATCCGGCTGGACATAGGACATAATGCTCCAGAGCCGGCTGTCGAGCCGGCCGAACTGCTGCTTGGCCGGGTCGTCGTTCTTGAGGGAGGCATCGTAGGGACCGGTATGGCCGAGTCCGATCAGGTGACCCATTTCATGAATGATCGTATCAGCGCCATAGCCGGCGTCGCGCTGGAACAATGCGCCTGATCCGGGGTCGCCAAAAAAGCCGAAACCACCGCCCCTGGTGAAGTGCATGACACCGTCGGTCGCCTGGGGAAGGTCGAACGATCCGACGGTTGCCGAGGAATCGGCATGGACGGTCGTATTGCTCTTGCCGTCATTGCCACGCTCGATCGTGACGTCAGCGGAGGAGGCGTGTCTGGTCCGGGTGAAACTGATATTCGCCTCCGCGCTCCACAGCGCAAAGCATGCAGTGAAGGCATGCCGCTCCCCGGCAGTCCACTTGGCCGCCGGGGCGAAGTAGTAACGCACGGTCCCGCCGCCATCAGGCGTTTGGTGGCTACCCCATTTGAGCGCCCCCGTATGCTCCGCGTCATAGGTTGCGGGCTTGTCGAAGTGCCAGCCTCCATAGCTGATCGGAATCACTTTCTGAGCGAAATCGATCCCGCAGATGAAGCTGATTTCGTCCCGGTCGGAATCGGTGAAGTCCACCGGTGTGGGTGCGGTAGGCGCGGCCGCCGCGATCACGCCGCCGGCGGATGCGCCAGTTTTCACCAGACCCGGCTGCATCCCACCCTCGTCAATCCTCGACCCAGCCTCACCAAGCGCGAGGTCGATCAGACCGGGATAGAACGCCGGTTCGGCAGTCCATGATTGCGATTGCGGCAGAGCCGCGAACGCCCATCGTTCAGCCGAGCCCCCAAGACGAACATCACCCCAGGCACTGTCGAGAGGGTCAAGCCATCCGATATCGAGACCATCCAGGTTTCCTCGGGAATCCGACTGAATGCGCATCATCCGCCTCCCATCCGATAAGGGCAAACAATTGGCGTGGCCGGTCGCTGTCTTGCGCCCGAACCGAAGCCAAAGAATACGGCGATACTGCTGTTTGTATTATTAGTTAATAATATGCTGCATATTGGAAACCGATGCAACGCCGATTTACATGGGCGCGCGATTTGCCAGCCTGCATGAGAGCCCGGAAACGCTCCAGGTTGCAGTCAGGGTTCGTAATTAGACTACGGGTAACTATCGCTACATCGCCGTATGCTCGATGACCCGATCCGGACGTGAGCACATGTTCCGCCGTCTCGTCGATCATCCCGTCATGTCCTCAGCACCCGGTAGATGGCCGGGATGACCAGCACGGTGAGCAGGGTCGAAGAGATCAGACCGAACAGCAGCGAGATCGCCAGCCCCTGGAAGATCGGATCGGTGAGGATCACAGCGGCGCCAATGATTGCCGCCAGTGCGGTCAGCAGGATCGGCTTGAAGCGGATCGCACCCGCCTCGATCAGCACGTCGGTGAACGGCCGGCCGGCCCTGTCAGCATGACGAATGAAGTCCACGAGCAGGATCGAATTGCGCACGATGATGCCGGCAAGCGCGATGAAGCCGATCATCGATGTCGCCGAAAACGGCGCGCCGAACAACCAGTGGCCCAGGAGAATGCCGATGAAGGTCAGCGGCACCGGCGTCAGGATGACGAGCGGCAGCTTGAACGAGCCGAACTGGGCGACGACCAGGATATAGATGCCGACGAGCGCGATCATGAAGGCGGCGCCCATGTCTCGGAAAGTCACCCAGGTCACCTCCCATTCACCGTCCCAGAGCAGGGTCGTATGCCGCTGGTCATCCGGCTGTCCGTGCAGCGCGATGACGGGCTTCTGCAGCCCCGTCCAATCCTGCCTGTCGATTGCCTGCTGGACGGCGAGCATGCCGTAGAGCGGCGCTTCATAGCTGCCGGCCAGTTCGGCGGTCACCATTTCGGCCGCATTGCCATTGTGCCGGAAGATCGGAAAAGACGTCTTTTCGTCGCTGACATGCACGACATCGCCGAGTTCGACGACACCGTTTGCGCCGGGCAGCACGTTGGCCGGGATCGGCGTCGTCAGAAAGCGTTCGTCCAGCGTCTTCTCGCCCTTCGCCCGTTCGAGGCGGATCGGGATGGGCGGACGGCCCATGCCGCGATGCGAATAACCAATGGTCTTGCCGTTTGAAAGCACCGCGATCGTATCGAAGACGTCGCTTTCCTCGACCTTGAAATAGTCCGCATCGTCGGTGGAGATGGTCAGCCGCTTTCGCGGCGCCTGCGTGCCATAGGAGTTATCGACATCGACGATGAAGGGCACGGAGCGGAAGGCAGCCTCGACCTTGTCGGCGACCTTGCGCCGCGTCTCGGCGTCGGGGCCATAGATTTCGGCAAGCAGCGTCGCCATGACCGGCGGTCCGGGTGGCGGCTCGACCACCTTGAGGCTGGTCCCGGCCGGGATCTTCACGGCCGCCAGCCGCTTGCGGATGTCGAGCGCGATCGCGTGGCTGCTGCGGCTACGCTCGCCCTTGGGCGTCAGATTGATCGCCACGTCGCCCATGTAGGGCGAGGCGCGAAGATAGGAATGGCGCACCAGGCCGTTGAAGTTGAAGGGTGCAGCCGTTCCGGCATCGGTCTGCACCGAGACGACTTCGGGCATGGCGAGCACGATGCGGGCGATCGATTGCGCCACCGCATCGGTCGCCTCGATGGATGCGCCTTCCGGCAAGTCGATCGTCACGGACAGCTCCGACTTGTTGTCGAACGGCAGCAATTTGACCGTGACGTCCTTGGTGTAGAACAGGCTGAGCGAGCCGAGCGTCAGCGCACCGACGACAAGCAGAAAAGTCCAGCTCGCCGCCTTTGACGAGAGGATCGGCCGGGCAACCGCTGAATAGACGCGGCCGAGCATGCCGCCCCCATGGCCGTCGTCATGAGCATGGGCGGGTGCCCTGCCCGCAACCTTCAGCATCAGCCAGGGCGTCACCATCACGGCGACGAAGAACGAGAAGATCATCGCCGCCGAGGCATTGGCCGGAATAGGGCTCATATAGGGTCCCATCATGCCGGAGACGAACAGCATCGGCAGCAGTGCCGCGACGACGGTCAGCGTCGCCACGATGGTCGGATTGCCGACTTCGGCGACGGCCTCGATAGCGGTGCGCCGGCGTGACTTGCCCTCGCTCATACCCCAGTGGCGGGCAATGTTCTCGATCACCACGATCGCGTCATCGACGAGAATGCCGATCGAGAAGATCAGCGCGAAAAGCGAAACGCGGTTGAGCGTATAGCCCATCAGCCGCGAGGCGAACAGCGTCAGCAGGATCGTCACCGGGATGACGACGGCAACGACGAAGGCCTCGCGCCGGCCGATGGCGATCCAGACGAGCGCGATGATGGAGAGCGTCGCAAGCCCGAGATGGTAGAGCAGCTCGTTGGCTTTCTCATTGGCCGTTTCGCCATAGTTACGCGTCACTTCGACCTGGATATCGGCAGGAATGAGATTGCCTTTCAGCATCTCGACGCGGTGCAGGATCGTCTCGGCAACGGTGACGGCATTGGAGCCGGCCCGTTTGGCGATCGCCAGCGTCACCGACGGCACGCGCTCCACGGAGGCGCCGCTCTTGCGAACGGTCGCCACCAGCGCATCATTCGTGTCCGTCGCGAAGGACACGTCTGCGACATCGCGGACATAGACCGGACGGCCGTCGCGCGACGTCAGCAACAGATTGCCGATGGCGTCGGGCGATGAAAGGGTCTCGCCCGCCATGACGTCGATCTGGTTGCCTTGGTCGCGCACCGTACCGGCCGGGACCGCGCTGTTGGCGCCCTGGACCTTGGCGGCCAATTGCTGCAGCGTGATGCCATAGAGCGCCAGTTTTTCCGGCTGCGGCGAAATCCGGATGATCTCATCGGTTTCGCCGACGAGATAGGTCAGGCCGACATCGTCGACTTTGGCCATTTCCGTGCGCAGTTCACGGACGACGCGCGTCAGGTCGTTGGCGGTGATGCGGCTCGCGGCGGTCGGCTTAGGCGACAATGTCAGGGAGACGATCGCGACATCGTCGATCCCCCTGCCGACGATCATCGGCTCGGCTATGCCGACCGGGATGCGGTCCATATTGGCGAGCACCTTGTCGCGCACCCTGAGAATGGCCGCATCCGCCGACGTGCCCACCATGAACCGGGCCGTGACCATGACGCGGTTGTCCGCCGACTGCGAATAGATATGCTCGACGCCGCCAATGCTCTTGACGATGGTTTCGAGCGGCTCGGTGACAAGCTTCACCGCATCGTCCGCCCTCAACCCTGGAGCCTGCACGATGATGTCGACCATCGGCACGGAAATCTGCGGCTCTTCCTCGCGCGGCAGCGTCAACAGCGCCACGAGGCCAAAGGCGAAGGCCGCCAGGAGGAAGAGCGGCGTCAGCGGCGATTTGATGAAAATGCGCGTCAGGTTGCCGGCTATGCCCAGATTGGTCAGCCCTGCGTCTTCTTCGACCGGCGGCACTGGCGGATTTGGTGACCTGTCGGGATTTTGCATCGTCTCGTCGTCAACGGTCACGGCACCACCACGATATCGCCGGGTTCGAGGCCGGTGAGGATTTCAATGCCGGGCCTGCCGTCGATCTCGATGGCGTCGCCTGCGACGACGGCGCGCTCCACCGGCTTTCCGTTCTCGACCACCGTAACGAAATCGATCCCGGACCGCGTCGCCACCGCCGAACGCGGAACGACCAGCGCCCGGCGCGAGCCGACGGGAAGCTCGACGAGCACGCGGGCATCGACAAAACTCGTGTCGAGATTGCCGACCTCGACATCGGCGATCACCCGGCCGTTCTCGATCCGGGGATAGATTTTTGCCAGCGTGCCGGCGAGCGATTTGCCACCGGCGCTGATCCGGATTGCCGCGCCTTGCCTGAGCGAAGCGGCATGCCGTTCGGGGATGGCCAGCCTCAAAAAGAAACCGCCGCCGCCGATATCGGCGATCGCTTCTCCAGGCAGCACGACCGCATCCTTGGTGACCGGGACCTTGAGGACACGCCCGCCGCTCGGGGCAAGCACGCTGCCCTCCGCCTCCTGCTGCACAAGCACGGAGCGCTGCGCCTGGGTCGCGGCGATCTGGTTGCGCACGATATCGGCCTCGGTTCGCAACTGGTCGAGCCGCGCGACGGTGGTCGCACCGCTCTTGATCAGCGTCTGGGCGCGGTCGAGTTCAGTCTCGGCATTCTTCAACGAAGCTTGTAGGCCAAGCAATTGGGCATCGATCGCCTTGATCTGGAAGTCGATCTTGTCGTCCTTGACCACGGCGACGACGGCTCCCGACTTGACCATATCGCCCTCCGTGACGCGGAGTTCGATGATTGTGCCGCCGATGCGGGCGCGGGCCAGCACGCTGTCGCGCGCTTCGACCTGACCGTAGACGGCCTTCCATTCGGGGATGGTCGTCGACGTCAAGGTCAGGTTCGCAGCATGGGCGGAGATCGGCATGCCTGTCAGAACCAGCATGCCCCAGACGGAAAGGCGCATCATCGCGTCACCTCGATTAAGGCATGTCTCGCGAAAAAGACATGCGCAGACAAAGAGCTCTGAAGCGTATCGCGTGAACCCTTATTCACCCGACACGCTTCAGAATGCCGTGCCCGATCGTAGGCCGATTTTCCGCAACAGCATTGCGGCAGGACAAAAGCCTGTGAACGCGGACTGGATAAGATTGGCGCCGACGAATACCGTCAGCCAGACAAAGCCTGGATGCACGAAGTGGGTCAGCAGCACGGATACCAGCACCATGGCGCCGGCGAAGGCGAGGACTGCGCGATCGATTGTCATAGGACGCTCCTTAATACATAATTTCGTACCTACGATAATATGAATATTTTGGATGTGGATTGTCAAGGTCTGGCACACTGGTTCCCGATTTTTTGTTATGTCGAAGCCTGCGACCCGATCGCGAGGCGCTGCCAGCCTAAGATATACAATCTTCTGTGCGGCAGAAATTGTTGTAGAGCGTGTTCACCACCGCACGTGCCGGCTCGCTCTCGATCCGGTACCAGATCGTCTGGCCGTCACGGCGAGCAGCAATGATCTTGTCACGCCGCAACAACGCCAGATGCTGCGACACAGTCGAATCGCGGATGCCGAGGAAGTCCGCCAATTGGCCGACGGAATGTTCTCCATCGGCAAGGCGGCAGAGGATAAGCAGCCGATAGCGGTTGGAAAGCGACTTCAACAATTCGCACGCCATTTCGGCGCCGGCTTTCATGGCTTCAGAATCAATCTTCATAGATACGAATATACATAAGGATCTTGACGTTTCAAGGTGACGAGCCCTCGCGATCGTATCTCAACATTGAAGATCGAATAGAGGAAAGCCCGGCAGCGCTGGACTGCCGGGCGGCATGTGTCGAGCATGTGCCGGTCGCCGGCGGCCCCCGGCGGCAAACACCCATTCGGCTACTTCGTGCAGTTGGCCTTGATGTCCTTTGCCTTTATCCCGCTGGACTTGGCGCAGTCGTTTCTCTTTGCAACCTTGCCGACATGGCTCTTATTGCTGCTGGTGCCGCCACTGTCGGCGGCAAAGGCGATGCTGGCGCCGGCGATGGACGCGATGGCGAAGGCGGATGCGAGTGTGGTTCTGAGGATTTTGGACATGCGGTATTCCTCTCTGTTGCTCTCCGCCGAAAGAAACGAAATCGGTGCGGAAATGTTGCCTGGTGCGTCAAAATGGCCAGGGCCGGCGCTCAACACAGGCAGACGCGCGAATGTGCGATATCGGACCAATATTAAGTATTGCTAATATAAAAGGATTCCACCAAGGCAGTAGGATGGCGTAATCTGATCCGGCTCAATGCCGCGTTCTTTTTGGAGAAGTGCATGAAACTGGTGCGTCGTCCATCTGATGGCTCCGATCATTTGGAAGATTTACGAACGCAATTGTACGCCGTGATATCGGAACTGATCGCACAGGCGAACGAGGCGGGTTTTTCGACGCGCGAAACTGTCGATGTCCTGGCCAAGCTGATCCGCCAGCAACAACAGTCCTTGACGGAAGATTCCGATCCCGCCGACGCCCCCGAATAGGGACGAGTTCACGGGCTGTCGGGTATGTTTTCCCCATGGCGATCGAGGCTTTATCCGATCATCGACTTTGGCCGGCGAAATGGCCGGGAATTTTTGCCTATTGCGGCAAGCCGGCTGGGTGCGGCATCGTGTCTCCGGGCAATCTCTCTGGTTTCACTCCCCCAGTCTGGCCGCACCTCATCCGCGGCCTGTTTCGGCCGCTTCGTGCGGCCTTCTTTTTTCTTGGGGCCGGACAGGTTGGCCAAGCCCATGTTACAGCAGCCGTCGCGTCAAACAGCCGACAGGCAGCGATTGAGATGATTTATTTCACCAGTGACACGCATTTCGGCGACGCCCGCGTGCTGCGCATCGATCGCAGGCCGTTCGCCAGCATGGTCGAGCACGATGCTGCGCTGATCGACAACTGGAACAGGATCGTCAAGCCGCATGACGAGGTCTGGCATCTCGGCGATTTTTCAGCCAAGCGACCTGGTCTGGCGGAAGGGTTGCTTGCGCAACTCAACGGGACGAAACATCTGATCATCGGCAACAACGATCCCGTTGCGACGACCGCGGCCGCCGGTTGGGCGAGCGTGCAGCACTATGTCGAACTGACGGTCGACGGACAGTTGCTCATTCTCTGCCATTATCCCTTCCGCACCTGGAACCAGATGGGCAAGCGCTCGATCAACCTGCACGGCCATTCGCATGGCCGGCTGAAACCGATGCCGAGGCAGTTCGACGTCGGCATCGATCCCCAGGGCCTGCAACCGCGGACGCTCTCGGAGATCTTGACGCCGCACCGCGGCAGGTAAATCGGATTGCTCGGCCCGAAGGCGGCGAACAAGCTGACCGGGCCGTTTTGTTGCTCTCCTGTCACGCAAGCATAGCTCAGCCGGACGCCATTACAATTTCGCACAATATTGCCTTGATATTGACGCGGTCACCCCGTTAAGGCGCACAAAAAATTCTGGAGTGACCCGTGCCGTTCCTGACCTTCAAATTCTTCTTCGCCGTGCTGCCGCTGCTGATCCTGGGCTATATCCTCGGGACGCTGTTGATCGCCACCGTCCAGGGTTGGCACGTCAACCCGCTCATCCTGGTGCTGAACGCCGTCGGCATTCTCATCGGCATCTGGAATTTCCGGGAAAAGTATTTCTTCAGCTAAAGCGTTGACGAAGCTTCGGCTTCCGGCTTGCCTCCATGGAATTTGGCGAGCCGAGACGACCTGCGCCGCCCTCTCGCGATGTCGTCCGCGACCGACACCATATCTCTGGCTGTTGTTCCGCTCTTCGTCACGCAGCACGACAGGCCGGATCGGAAAAAAGAGCGACGCATCCGTTCTCAATTGAACAACAACGGCTATCATCGCCCGCAGCAAGGGTGCTAACGGTTCCAAGCGACGCTCGCCAAACGGCTGCCTTACCGATCCTGATGATGCTTCCTTCACGAGATATCCGAATGACCGACATTCCAGACAGCAACTGGGCAAAGAGCTTTCGCTACGGCTTCCGCGCCGGCCTCTTCCCGGCATCAATCGACGAACTGGCGGAAACGGTTGCCGTTGCGGATCGCATCAAAGTGCTGGGATCGCGGCATTCCTTCAATGCCATCGCAGACGGCGATGTGGCCGTCATCCTCAGCCGGATTCCGCTGGCACCAGCGATCGAGGATGATGGTCGGAAGGTTTCCATCGCCGGTCACGCCACCTATGGCGATCTTGCCGCCTTTCTCTCGGTCCACGGTCTCGCCGTTCATAATCTTGCTTCGCTGCCGCATATTTCCATCGCCGGTGCGATCGCGACGGCCACCCATGGATCAGGCGAACGCAACGGCAATCTGGCGACGGCAGTCAGCAGCATCGAGATCATGGCCGCCGATGGGCACATCGTCAAATTCAGCCGCGGCGAGCCTGATTTCGATGGTGCCGTGGTGCATCTCGGTGCCCTGGGCGTGGTCACCCGGGTGACGCTTGACGTTCAGCCCGCCTTCGAAATCCAGCAGAACGTCTATGAAGGGCTGAGCTGGGAGAGTCTGTATCAGAACCTCGACGACATCATGCGCGCCGGATACAGCGTCAGCATCTTCACCCTCTGGGGCGATCCGGCCGGGCAGGTCTGGGTGAAGCGGGCCGCCTCTTCGGATGATGTGCCGGCAGTGCTGCATGGCGCCACGCTTGCCGTCGTCAAAAGGCATCCGATCCCGGACATGGATCCGACGCACGCGACCGACCAGATGGGCGCTTCCGGTGCGTGGTCGGACAGGCTGCCGCATTTCAAGATGGGTTTCACGCCGAGCAATGGCGATGAGATCCAATCCGAGTTTCATGTTCCGCGCAGACATGCTGCCGCTGCGATCAAGGCGGTTGCCTCCATCCGCGGCAGTTTCCGCTCGCTGGTGCAGACCACCGAATTCAGGGCCGTCGCGGCCGACACGCTTTGGCTCAGCCCGCAATATAAGAGCGACACGCTCTCGATGCATTTCACCTGGTTCAAGCACGCGGAAGCCGTGGACGCCGCAGTGAGGCGCATCGAAGAGGCTCTTTCGCCATTCGATGCACGACCGCACTGGGGCAAGGTCTTCTCCCGCGGCCATGTCGGCCCGCGTTACGCCATGTTGCCAGCCTTCAAAGCAATCCGCGACCGGATGGACCCTAAGCGCAAATTCTCCAATGAATGGCTGGAAGACGTCGTCTTCGGGGAAACGACGGCGCCCCTGGCCTCCTGATCGACGCCTTCAGAATCTACCGGCTGTCGCCGCTGATCGACGGAAGATGCGATTCTACCTCTTTGCGCTTCTTGGACGGAAGCGAGGCGATATTGGCGTTCCAATAGGTCTCCGCCTCTTCCGGCTCGTCCTGCCAGAGGCGGGTGGACATGGCGTTGTCGTCGGCCGCAGATTTCCGCTTACCGCCAAGCCGAAGATACTTCCTGGCAAGATTCGCCGTTTCGGTGCGTTGCATGACAATCTCCCAATCGCTCCTGGCTTTCTCGAGTAACCAACAGGCGGCGGGTTTGAAAGTTCCGGGCCTTCCCGCTTGAGACGAGAATTCGCCGGACGGACACCAGAACGAGAGTAAAAAACCCGGCGTCACCGCCGGGTTTTTCGTCAGATATCTCTCGCTATCAGCAGCGATGGCGGCGCCACCGCGGGCCGCACCATGCCCAGCCACGACGCGGTGCAATAACAACCGGGCCGAATGCCACCGGCGGATACCAATAGCCGCCATAGAAGCGCCAACCGGGACGACGTGCGCGATAGCCACGATAGCCACGATAGTAACCGTAGCGAATCACCACGCGTGCCTGCTGCACGTCGGTCGACTGCTTGACCACCGGGTTGGTCACGGGCATGGCTTCGGCCGGCGCAAGGGCTGCAACACCCATCAAACCGCCCAAGGCGAGAGCTATAATTGAGTTTTTCTTCATAGACTTGACCTCTGTTTTCCCCCTTGCCGAATGCTACATTAACTCAAAAGATGGCAAAATGTTCACTGGGAGAAAAAAATTTGTCGGGCCGGTGTTAAATCGATTCAGTGCGGGCGAACGAGCCTTTCGCTCGCCCGCAACCATAAATTTAGTAGGCCCGTTCGACATGCCGATAATGGCGATGCTTGATCACACGGCGGTGATCGTTGTCGACGGCCGAACCAATCGTATAACCGGCCGCTCCGCCGATCACGGCACCCACAGGGCCGCCGACAATAGCGCCGGCAACTGCACCACCGGCAAGTCCAGTCACCTTGGCGCTGGCCGCCTCGGCAACAGGCGCCGTCGCAACGAGCGCCACCACGGTGGCGGCAACGAACATCTTCTTCATTTCGAGCTCCTTTCCTGAGATAGCACTAATGCTCGGCAAACGCGTGATTCAGGCGTTTGTTCCGTCGATCAATGCCTGCGGAAAGGACCTAATGTGCGACCGGCGTCAGCCAACCGGCAAAGCTGCCATCCTCGTGAAAGCCGAGATATCTGTCCGGGGAGGCGCGATAAAGGCGATAGCATTGGTCATCGACGCAAGCCTGATTCGCATGCGCGGTCGCCGGGCTTTCGAAATCGCCATCGGCAGCGGCGATCTCAACCTTGCTGTCACCGAAGCGCAGCACCTGGACATTGATATCCGGCGTCGTCATGACGAATTGAGTGCCATCAATCTCTTTCTGGTCGGCTGGCGCGAAAGCCTTGTCGGCCTGGACATCCTTTTCCGTCAGCTTGCCCGCAGCGACCGCCGGCGGGGTCTGCTCGCCACAGCGTGTGGTCTTCGGCGCTTGCAGGAAATTGCCGATACAGCCGGCATAACGATCGGCGAATGGCGGCAGCCAGCCGGCACCATGACCGGCAAGGCCCTCCGGACGGTCGATCAGCAGGAGCGGCGTGGCGTTGCGCGCCAGAAAGGCATCGGTGACGTCGCCGCGCTGGCCGGGATCGAAATCGTCACCGTTGAAGAAGACTGCAACGGTCGGCGTCCTGACCGACTTGATATGGCGGACATATTCGGTGAGGTTCTGCAGATAGTAAGGATTGTCCGAGCCCTTCCAGACTTTCGATCCATAGGCCGCGGGTGCCACCAGCATCAGCCCGTCGAGCTTGGCGGCGGCATCCTTGACTTCGGCGACATTGATCGACACCCAGCCACCCCAGGACTGTCCGGCAAGCACGATGCGTTTATAGCCTTTGGCCTTGAGCGCCTCGACGCGCGCCTTCACATAGGCCACGGCGCGCGGCACCGACGTCGCTATCTCCTTCTCGGAATTGGGATATTTCGCGTTCACCACATCCCAGCCGAACGTGCCGTTCAGTGCTGCGAGATAGGGATAGGTCGGCTTGAAATCATCCGGCGCCCGCTCTGTCGGGTCAAGCCCGTCGATGAAATAAATGACGCCGAATGCCTCTTGCGGGCCGCGATTGTGAATGCCGAGCGCCATAAATTCGGTGAGCGTCACCGGCTTCAGCATGGTCACGGCTGCTGCGCCGACCTGGCCGTTCGCCGACGCCGGAGAATGAAGAAACTGAGATGCCAGCAATCCAATGAGAGCCGCGCCGAATCGACCGAAGCGCATTCATCCCCCGCCACTGCAGTTCAGAATTCACCGATGGCCGTCCCGCTCCGCGGCTCAGCCATCGATGCATCAAGGCGTTTATCCGCCCTGTCGTCCGGCCCCGCGCCGGTACATGCAGCTTTGCTTAAGGACTGTTTGTGGCCTCAATGCGTCGCGGTCAGAGATACGGTCGTCCGCCGACCCAGACACCACGGATGATCGGCATGCCGTCGATCATCCGCACCCGCACCAGATCGGCCCGCAAGCCATCCGCAAGCCGGCCGCGGTCGCTCATGCCCAGCGCATCGGCCGGCTTCGCCGTCACCATGGCCACGGTCTCGTTGAGCGGCAGGCCCTTGTCCGCAAGGATAAACGGCGCGTGCAGCAGGCTGGACGGCACGTAATCCGAGGTCAAGACGTCGAGCAGCCCTGCTTCGGCCAGCGTCGTGGCGCTGACATTGCCGGAATGCGAGCGGCCGAGCACAACATTCGGGGCGCCCATGACGATCTTCATGCCGAGATCATGCGCGTGCTGCGCCGCCTCGATCGTGGTCGGGAATTCGCTGATCGTGATGCCATGGGCGAAGGAATCATCGACATCGGCGATCGTCGTGTCGTCATGGCTGGCGATCGGGATGTTGCGGGTCGTGCCTGCCTCATGCACCATCCGGCGATATTGCGGCACGAACTCTTCCTGCTTGCGCCGGCGCTCGACCATGTAGTCCTCGAACTCTGCGTCGGTCCAGGCCGTGCCGTTCTTAGTGCGGCGGTATTCGCGGAAAAGATCGAGGTTCCACCACTGCCGCTGACCGGGCGTATGGTCCATGACGCTGAGCAGTTTCAACAGCGGATTGTCGAGATGATCTGTGACGATCGCCGCCAGCGCCGGATCGGACAGTTCGCAGCGGAAATGGAAATAATGATTGGCGCGCATCAGCCCTTCGTCGACCGCCCGGCTGATCGCCTCGATCGCATCCTTGAGCAGCCGGCTGCGGCGGCCGGTGCCGTCATATTCGCCGAGCGACAGCGAATCGAACACCGTGGTGATGCCCGACGCCAGCACCTGCGCGTCATGCGAAAGCACCGCCATCAGCGATGCTTCCCACTGCACGCCCGGGCGCGGGAAGAAGTAATGCTCGACATTGTCGGTATGCAGGTCGATCAGCCCCGGCAGCAGATAATCCCCGCCGCAATCGACCACGACGTTGGAACCCGCATCCGGTGCGGCGCCAATGCCGGAGATCAGGCCGTCGCGGACCGAAAGGGTGCCTTCCTCGACACGGTCCTCTAGCACCAGCTTTGCATTGGCCAGGGAAACGGCGCGGGGAAAAAGCCTGTTTTCCTGCGGCGCGATATCGGTCACCACATTCATGATTTTATCCTATCGGGAGTCGTCCGGACAATCGTGTGCATTCCGGATAGAACTTGATCTTTGCACATTTATGACAGTCGGCAGACCTTTGTAGCCACCCAAGGAAGGGCACGACCAATCATCCGGCGGTGGAAGCACCATAATCTGCATCGCTGACCGGCTCCATCCAGTCGGCGGCGCGCCCATCGACGGTCTCCTGGATAGCGATATGGGTCATTGCTGTGGTCGGGCCAGCCCCATGCCAATGCTTTTCGCCCGGTGCAAACCAGATCGTATCGCCGGCGCGGATCACCTCAACCGGCCCGCCCCAGACCTGCGCCAGGCCTGAGCCGGCGGTGACGAACAGTGTCTGACCGAGCGGATGCGTGTGCCATGTCGTCCGGGCGCCGGGTTCGAACGTGACGCTGACGACCTGCACCCGGGCCGGAGCCGGTGCCTGCATGATCGGATCCTGGCGCACCGATCCGGTAAAATAGTCCGGTGACGGCGTGACCGACGGCCGCGAGCCGCAACGTTTGATCTCCATGGCGATCCTCCTGCTTGGAACCGAAAAACTTTTAATGTGCGGCGATCAATCGCGCCAGCCGTTGGCCGGTTTCGCTTCCGACAATGCCGAGATCGCGTACGCTGCTCTGATGATTCTCGCCGGGGACTTGAAATTCGGTCACCGAGAGGCCCTGAGCTCGAAGCGTTGATGCAAAGCGATCGGCCTGTTCGAGGAAGGGCGGCGTTTCGTCCTCGCCGACGACTACATCGACGGCAACGGCCGGATCGAACCGATGCGTCAGCGGCGAAAAATTCGCGACTTCCTCCTCCGTGATGCCGATCTCGGCCTGCAGGAAGGAGGATTGCAACGGTTCGAGATTGTAAAGCCCGCCAAGAAGCAGCGCCGCCCGGACTTGCGATGGCGTCTCCGCCGCGTCGAACAGGAAAGTCGAGAGATGCGCCCCTGCCGAATGGCCGCTCACCGTCAGCCGCGACGGGTCGCCGCCGTGCTCGGCAATATGGTCGAGCACCCAGCGCTTGGCGCGCCGCACCTGGTCGACGATATGGCCCATCCGCACCGTCGGCATCAGTGCATAATCGATGATGACGGCGATTGCGCCAGCGGCAGTGATCGTGTCGGCGACATAGGAGTGATCGCGCTTGGAAAATGCCCGCCAGTAACCGCCATGGATGAACAAATGCACCGGCAGCCCCTGCCCCCGGTCCGCCGGAAAGAACAGATCGACGGTTTCCGTCGGGTCCGTACCATAGGCGATATTCACGGCCATCGGCAGGCGCAGCCGCGCCGCCTCACTGCGCTCAAGCATATCGCGCAGAATGTCCTCGAAGTCCGCGACATGCGCGCGAATCCGGAATGGATCGCTCTCCAAGACTTCCCTCCCCTGTTACAGCTCTGCGGCAACCCAGGCCAAGCGGTCCGAGACAACAGAGATGATAGCCTTCGAATTCGTGGAAGCAAGAAGAGGCAGTCGGAATACCAAAAGGCCGCCCGGTTTCCCGGACGGCCAATTCTCAGATCCGCGTTTCCGATTAACGGAAGAGCGACAGGATGTTTTCGGAGTTCGAGTTGGCGATCGACAGCGCCTGGATGCCGAGCTGCTGCTGGGTCTGCAGGGCCTTGAGCTTGGTCGATTCCTCATTCATGTCGGCATCGACGAGGCGGCCAACGCCCTTGTCGATCGTGTCCATGAGGTTTTTGACGAAGTCGTTCTGCATGGTGATGCGGGAGTTGGCCGCACCGAGATTGGCGGCGGTGTCCGTCATCGTGCTGAGCATGGAGTCGACCGCGGAGATCATGCCGTCGATGTCCTGGTTGGTGGTCGACGCATCCAGCTTGATTTCGGTGCCGCTCGGGCCTGTCGCGGCACTGACGTTGAGCAGGTAGTATGTATTGGTCACGTTGCCGGTGCTGGTGACAACCGTCGTGGAATGGTCGGCGGTCAGCAGGCCGAGCGAGGAGTCGCTGCTGTCGATCAGCGTCGACGTGGCAGTGTCGAACTTGAGCACGCCGACCGAGACGGCACCCGTGTCGGAGCGGTTGAACGAGCCGACCATTTCAACGGTGGTGTTGGCGGTCGTGTCGGCGTTGTACAGCCAGTTCTGGCCGGAGAACGAGGCAGATTCGGAAATCGAGCTCAGCTGGCTCTTCAGTTCGGTCAGTTCGGCATTGACCTTGGCCTTGTCCACGCCCGGTTCGCGGGCAGCGACGAGCTTGGTCTTGATGGTGGTCATGACGTCGATGGCCGAGTTCAGGCCGGTATAGGCGGTGTCCGTCTTGGCGGCGCCGAGACCGAGAGCGTCCTGGACAGTGCTCATCGCCGACTTGTCGGACTTCATGGTCGTGGCGATCGACCAGTAGGCAGCATTGTCGGCCGCCGATTCGACGCGATAACCGGACGAGATGTGGTTCTGCGTCGTGGCCATCTGCTCGTCCATGGAACGCAGCGTCTTCAGGGCGGCGATGGCGGAGACGTTGGTGATGATGCTAGACATGGGAAGTCCCTTTTTACGAGTTACCAGGTTGGGACACGCCGGGTTCGAAAATCTTACCGGTCACAGCGTAGTGGCGTCATGCCCGTCGGTTTGCTTCTCGCTTGAAACCTTAACGTCGTGTGAGGAGAAGTATTTACCCTATCCCTTGCTAAAGAATTAAGGTTAAGCCGCCAGCAAAAGTAACCGCTTGTTATGGTTAATTATCGGTTATTATGGCATGCCTTCATATTTATCTGCCTAAATATTCCGTAAATTTTCTATTTAACTTAGATTTATGCAATTAATTATTCTAAATATTTATGTTTAACATGGTTAATCTCCATTCACCATTGAATTGCTTTTCGTTCATCGGGATCAGGTCGCGTCACAATTCAAGGAATACGCTGTCGATTTCTGCACAATACAATCGATAAGGCATGACGAGGCAAGACAGACAATGACGAAGATCTATCACGCGCAATGTCCGTGCGCTGTGCTCCGCATCGAAGCCTGCGGTGATCCCGTGCCTAATCATATCTGCACTTGCAACCGCTGCCGGTGCGCATCCGGAAGCGGGGCTTGCGGAAGAGACCGAACGCATCTCCAGAAACGAAGTATGTCGTCCGAAAGCGGTTCCTGTTTCGGGATAAGGTCATGCGAAAAACGAAGGGATCAAGCGCGTCACTTGAACCGAAAAAGTTGCCACGGGCTTTGGCTTCGGAGCTCGTTTCAAAAGTCCTGCAAGTGCGACGAGTTGAAGCATTGACTGGAGTGTAGAAACCCTACAGTGAGCCGGTGTTGCGCAGCACTGCGACCAACAAGGAACCCAACATCATGCCAAGCGACAGTTACAGTCGATTGACTTCGCCGCTTCCTCCTTTCGTGTAGGGCTGCCCCAGGGTTGCTCATCCCGGATGGCTGGCGGCGGCCAATCCAGGTGAACACGATGGAAAACACCACCGAACTTGCAGAGCCCTTTGACGTTCAGGCGACTGCCGAGCGTATTCCGAACGAGCACGTCGCCGACAGCGTCGAGATCCTCAACGAATTGGACCAGGATGAGGCCGTGGCGGTCCTGGCCTTGCTGCCGCTTGACCGGGCCGTCGACATTTTCGACCAACCCGGACTGAATGAGCCGCACGAGCTTCTGCAACTGCTTCCGCATGCCCAGGCGGTGGCACTTCTGGAGCATATGTCGGCCGACCAGAGGTCCGATATATTCCGGCGCATAGACGAGCCGGCGCGCGAGAGCCTGCTCACGGGCCTGAGCATCGACAGCCAGGCGTCTGTTCGCCAGTTGCTGGCCTATCCCCGTCGCACCGCCGGCAGCATCATGACCACGGAATTCGTCAGCGTGCCGTCGAACTGGACGGTGGCGCAAACCTTGCACCACATTCGCGTCGTGGAGCGCACCCGGGAAACCGTCTATTCCATCTACGTGCTTGACCCAAAGACAAAAGCCCTGCTCAAGGCGGTGACCTTGCGCCAGCTCGTCGTCAGCGATCCTGCCGCAATGATCCTGTCGGTTGCTCTGCCACGAAAGCCGTTGCTGGTTCACCCTCTCACGGACAGAGAGGAAGTGGCGCGGCTCATCTCCAAATATGACCTTCTGGCCGTGCCGGTGGTCGATGACAGGCACCATGTGCTCGGGATCGTCACTGTCGACGACATTATCGACGCCATCGTGGCCGAAGGCACGGAGGATGCCCAGAAGTTCGGCGGTATGGAAGCCCTTGACCAGCCTTATATGGACATCGGCCTTGTTCAAATGTTGCGCAAGCGGGCCGGCTGGCTTGCAGTTCTGTTTCTCGGAGAAATGCTGACGGCCAACGCCATGCAGTTTTTCGAGGGAGAGCTGGAAAAAGCGATCATACTGACGTTGTTTATCCCGCTGATCATGAGTTCGGGGGGCAATTCGGGTTCTCAAGCCACCTCGCTCATCATCCGCGCCTTGGCCCTGAGGGAAATTCAGCTGGGAGACTGGTGGAGAATTGCGCTCAGGGAATTACCCACAGGGATCGCCTTGGGAGCCGTACTCGGTGTGCTGGCGATCATTCGGATCACCGCGTGGCAGATGTTCGGCCTGTATGATTACGGCCCACATTGGGTTCTCTTGGCCGTCACCATCGGGGCTGCGCTGATTGGCATTGTGACATTCGGATCGCTGTCCGGCTCGATGCTGCCTTTTATCCTCAAGCGGCTCGGCTTCGACCCGGCCAGCGCATCCGCCCCTTTCGTCGCGACGCTGGTGGATGTGACGGGTCTGGTGATCTATTTCTCCGTGGCCTTGCTGTTTTTGCGGGGCACGCTTTTGTGATGAGCAACCCAAGTCGCCTCAACCTGTGATCTCAGATCGACAGGTTGAGCGACTTTTCCCGGTCGATATAGGCGCGCTGCTGATCGGTGATATAGTCCCGCACGATCGGCGCCGCGTCGCGCTTGCGCGACAGCTGCATGTGGAAAACGAGCTGGCTGCCGGTGCGGAACATCATCTCGGCACTGATCAGGTAGAATTCCCACATCCGCGCAAAACGTTCGTCATACATCTCGACCACCTTGGCGCGGTTGGCCTCGAAGCGGCTGTGCCAGTGGGCGAGCGTGGTGGCATAGTGGACGCGCAGAAATTCCAGGTCCGTGACCCAGAGCTGGTTCTGCTCGACGACATTGAACACTTCCGACAGAGCCGGCGAATAGGCGCCCGGGAAAATATATTTCCGCAGCCATGCGCTCGCCATGCCGGGCGGGCTCATATGGCCGATCGAATGCAGCACCGCAATGCCGTCATCATGCATCAGCGCATTGAGCTTCTTGAAGAACTCGTCGTAGTGATGCACCCCGACATGCTCGAACATGCCGACCGAGACGATCCGATCGAACTTTTCCGAGACATCGCGATAATCGCGCAGTTCGAAGCGGACCCGGTCGGCCAAGCCAGCCTTCTTCGCCCGCTCCGTCGCCAGCGCCTGCTGCTCTTTGGAGAGCGTCACGCCAAGCACCTGCACACCCTCTTCGAGCGAAGCGAGGTAGAGCGCCAGATCGCCCCAGCCGCAGCCGATATCGAGCACCTTCATGCCAGGCTTGAGCTGCAGCTTGCTGGCCAGCAGACGCAGCTTGTTGCGCTGCGCATCTTCGAGCGTTTCCTCCGGGTCACGGAAATAGGCGCAGGAATAGAGCATGTTCTTGTCGAGGAAGAGCTTGTAGAAATCGTTGCCGAGATCGTAGTGATGCGCAACATTCTGCTGTGCCTGACCCCTGCGGTTGGACTGCTGCTGTTTGCGGAAGCGCATGCGGATGGCACGCAGGACTTTCTGGATCGGATAGGAGCCGAGCGACAGACGGTTGACCGAGAAGAGCGTCAGAAAGTCCCTGAGCGTCGAGCCCTCCTCGAAGCGCATCGTGCCGTTCATATAGGCCTCGCCGGCCGCAAGTTCGGAATTGAACACCAGCGAGCGATAGAGCTTCCTGTCGGTCAGGTGCATCGTCACCTTCGGACCATCCGGCGTGCCGGCAAACACGTGCCGCTTGCCGTCGGCATCGATCACCGTCAATTGGCCTTTCTTGATGAAGGCTTTCATCATATGGGAGAGGAGATACATGTCCGGCCCTTCATTCATGAATATGAGCATGAGCTTTAGGGGCGCATAAAGACGATGACAACATCATTTTGCCGCATCGCAGCCATCACAGTTGCGTGACGGAACCGCCGCCGGACCGAAGTCGTTCAAGCGCCGGGGATGAACTGAGATAAGGGACTATGATGCCACAATCGCCATTCGGACTGTTCGCCGACATGACCCGCCTTGCCTTCGAAGCGAACTTCGTCATCGGGCTCAGGATGATGAAACTCGCGACCGGCGGCCCGGCCGCGACCATCGAGGCGCAGCGCATGGTGGTCGAAAAGATCACCACCGCCCATGCGCTGGCCTTCGAAAATGTGCTGGCGCTCGCCACCGGCAAGTCTCTGCATTCGGTCGGCAAACATTCGGTGGCGAAATACCGCAGGGCCGTGAAGGCCAATCACCGGCGGCTCAGCCGCTGAAGCCGATGAAATAGCCTGTTGCAATCCGTCCTGCCGCACGCCAAGACACCGGCATGACGACAAAAGACATTGCAATCATCGGCGGCGGGCCGACAGGGCTGATGGCGGCGGAGGTGCTCTCCGCGTCCGGCCATCGCGTCACGGTCTACGAAGCCATGCCGACCGTCGGGCGCAAATTCCTGCTCGCCGGCAAATCCGGCCTCAACCTCACCCATTCCGAGGATTTTTCCCGTTTCACCGCCCGCTTCGGCGCGGCATCCAAACGGCTGCGTCCGGCCCTCGACGCCTTTACGCCGGATGACCTCAGGACCTGGGCCGACGAACTTGGTGCAAAAACCTTCGTCGGCACATCCGGCCGCGTTTTCCCCGAAGTGATGAAGGCGTCGCCGCTGCTGCGCGCCTGGCTGGGGCGACTGGAAGCACAGGGCGTGACAATCTTCAGGCGCTATCGCTGGATCGGCTTCGACGGCAATGCCCATGTCTTCGAGACGCCGGAAGGCCGCAAGACCGTCGAGCCCGACGCTACCGTTCTCGCCCTCGGCGGCGCAAGCTGGCCGCGGCTGGGTTCGGACGCTGCCTGGTTGCCATGGCTGCGGGACAAGGGCGTCGACATCCGTGATTTTCAGCCTGCCAATTGCGGCTTCGACATCGCCTGGAGCGATCTTTTCCGCGAGCGCTTTGCCGGCACTCCGGTCAAATCCGTGGCCGCGACCTCCCCCACGGGCACCATACCAGGCGAGTTCGTCATTTCGAAACACGGCATCGAAGGCAGCCTCGTTTATGCCCATTCGGCAAGCTTGCGCGACCGGCTGGCGAGCGAAGGCCGAGCCGAATTGCTCCTTGATCTCGCGCCGGGCCGCAGCGAAGAACGCCTCATGCGCGATCTCGCCAAACAGCCCGCCAAGGAGAGCTTTTCCAACCGCCTGCGTAAAGGGGCCGGACTGGATGGAGTGAAAGCAGCGCTCGTCCGCGAGGCCGGCTCCCTCGACGATCCCGATCGGTTATCCGATCCCGGTCGGTTGTCCGATCCCGGTCGGTTGTCCGAACCCGCCTGGCTCGCTCATCGGATCAAGGCACTGCCCCTCCCCCTGCTCCGGCCGCGTCCGATCGCGGAAGCCATTTCATCAGCCGGCGGAATTACCTGGAGCGCTATCGACCAAAACTATATGCTGACCGCCCTGCCCGGCACCTTCGTGGCCGGCGAGATGCTCGATTGGGAAGCCCCGACGGGCGGTTACCTGCTGACTGCCTGCCTCGCCACCGGACGGGCCGCAGCGCATGGCCTCCAGACTTGGCTCGGCCGAAAGATTTAAGCTTGAAATAATCTGCCGTTGGACTAGCCTGTGCTCAAATGATCAAAAGCGCCCGGGAGAGCGACATGACACATCCGCTGAAAGGTCCCAACAAGCTCAAGCTCGGCGTCTTCTCCACCAATGCCGATGGCGGGCTGGCCATCACCGATGTGCCGGAACGCTGGAAAGCCACCTGGGACGACAATGTCACCGCCGCCCAGATCGCCGACCGTGCCGGGTTCGAATTCTTCCTGCCGATCGCCCGCTGGGCCGGCTTCGGCGGCAAGAACCATGTGCGCGAATGGTCGTTCGAGACCTTTACCTGGGCTTCGGCCTTGGCCGCCGTCACCGAGCGCATCGGCATTTTCATGACCGTGCATGTGCCGCTCGTCCATCCGCTCTATGCGGCGAAATCGCTGGCGACCGTCGACCATGTCAGCCATGGCCGCGCCGGCCTCAACATCGTCTGCGGCTGGAATCCGAAGGAATTCGGCATGTTCGGCACGCCGCTGGTCGAGAAAGGCTATGAGCAGGCAGCGGAATGGATCCGCGTCATCGAGCAAGCCTATCATTCCGACGAGCCCTTCGATTTCAACGGCGTTTATTACACGCTGAAAAACGCCATCAGCCGACCATCAAGCGTCCAGGTGCCGCGCCCGGTGACCATGAACGCCGCCTTCGGCAGCCCCGGCCGCGATTTCGCCGCCGCCCATTGCGACTATCTGTTCACCACCTTCACCGAGATCGAAGGTTCGGAAAAGCATGTCGAAGACATCTCCGCCCGCGCCGACAAGGTTGGCCGCCCGGTGGGCGTCTATACGGTGAGCCACGTCGTCTGCCGCCCGACCCAGGCAGAGGCCGAGGATTACTACGAACGCTATGCTGTGGCGCTGGCGGACACCGGCGCGGTCGATATCCACATGGCCGGCAAGAAGGAATTTTCCCAGTCCCACGATCCGGTCTCCTACGACCGCTATCGCAAGCGCTTCGCCGGCGGCGCCGGCAGCTATCCGCTGGTCGGCACGCCCCAGAAAATCGTCGAGGAAATACGGGCAATCTCGGATAAAGGCTATTCCGGCATCGCACTGTCCTTCGTCAATTACACGCACGAACTCCCCTATTTCTGCGATAGCGTGCTGCCATTGATGCGCAAAGCCGGCCTCCGCCACTGAAAGCGCTAATGAACGAAACGAAAGGATGAGCGGCTGGTGAAAGAGGCAGGATTGACGAAGGTCTCGTCGCGCATGACGGTTCAAGACAGCGTCTATGAGCAGCTGCGCCACGCGCTGATGTGGGGCATGTTCGAACCGCAACAGGTCGTCACCATCGCCTCGCTGGCCGCGGAATTCGGCACCAGCCATATGCCGGTGCGCGAGGCGCTACGCCGCCTCGCCGCCGAAAACGGCCTGGAAATCGCACGCAACGGCTCTGCCCGCGTGCCGCCCGTCTCGCGTGCCCGGCTCGACGATCTCTGCCTTGCCCGCATTTCTCTCGAAGGCCTGGCAACCGAGCTCGCCGCGCCGCGGCTGAAACCGGCAGACATCAGCCGCTGTCTCGCAATCGCCGAGGAACATGAAGCTCTGGGCAAGACCGGCAAGGTCTACGACATGCTGCGCAAGAACCAGGAATTCCATTTCTCGATCTACGACATGTCCGGGTCGGAGGTCCTGCCGCAACTCATCGAGACGCTCTGGCTGCGCTTCGGCCCCTATATGCGCATGCTGTCGAATCTCGTCGCGCAGCAATGGGACGCGGGCGAAATCCATCCTTATTCGGGCTACCATTACGATATGATCGAGGCGTTTCGTGCCGGCGATGCGAAGCAGGCCGGCGCACTGATGGTCAAGGATATCCAGGCAACGCAGAAGCTGCTGCAGGCGATGTGCTGAAAGACGGACGCGAATCACCCGATCCGGGAAGGCATCACTTCCCGCACAGTTCCGACAACTTGGCCTGCGCCAACTCTTGAGCGAGACGTTGGAAGCCCGGCTGCCCTGCCAGCAGCTTTCCTGCGTCGCCGCCAAGATCCAGTTTGGCTTCCGTCACCGTGCAGGTGCCGATGTCCACGGCCATATCCGCCTTGACCGACGCCTTCGCGGTGATCCGAATAAGGCCTTTCGATTTGCACGACAGTGAAGCTTCGATATGGAAGCGCACGCCGCCGGGCGCGTCGCAGACATCGAAGTCGGAAATCGACAGCTTGTCCGTCCGGTTAGGGCCGGCCGGCAGCGCCTCGCACAGCTTGGCTTTGGCAAGAGACGCCTGCACATCCGTCCATTTGGGGCTTTTCAACACAGACCAGCATCCGGCAGACGCGGGAGAGCCGAAAAGCACACCGGCCAGCATCAGAATGACGGCGGACGCGATGAGCCTCGGACGGCGTGAAACCTTGAGAACCCGTTCAGACATGCCTTCCTCCATTTCCGCATCCGCCCACCCAAGAGACACCGACCAGCCTCCTTACGGCGCAACGTCACTTTCCCGGCCAGCCGAGGGCCGCCGTTGCAGATGTCTTTTGCATGACCTTAATGGCAGCGCCGTGTCCCGCGATCAATCCGGATTTCCAAGGGGCCAACGTCGCGAAGGCAGGACGTCGCCAGTTTCCTGCCCGCAACAACACGTGATCCTCCCAGCCCGAGAATTTAGTTGAACTTTCAAATATCTTGTGATCAAATAATCAAAATAAAAATTCAAGGCCACTCTGCGCTGCCAGAATTGCCGCCACGACAGGGAACGATCATGACCACATCGGCCACCGCATCCGGGACTCCGGGCAGCAATCAATTCCCGGTCGACGAGATCAGGGCGCTGTTTCCGGCGATCAAAAAGGCCGGCGATTTCATCTTCCTCGAAAATGCCGGTGGCGCCCAGGTGCCCCAGACCGTCATAGACGCGGTCAGCCAGCATCTCGTCGATTTCAACGTCCAGCGCATGGCGAAATATGAGCACAGCCAGGGCGTCGACAAGAATCTGGCCGAGGCGCGCGAAAGCGTCGCCATGCTGGTCAATGCCTATCGCCCCGAGGAAATCTCCTTCGGTCTCAACGCAACCTCGTTCATCCGCCTCGTCAGTCTCGGCATCGCAAAGCTGCTCGACGAGCGCGACGAGATCATCGTCACCGACATGGACCATGACGCCAATATCGCCACCTGGATGGCGCTGGAGGCCAACGGCGCCAAAATCGTCTGGTGGAAGATGAACGAGGACGGCACGCTCCATACCGAAGACCTGAAGCCGCTGTTGAGCGACCGCACCCGTCTCGTCGCTTGCACGGTGACCGCCCATTCGATCGGCACCATCGTCGACGTCGCCGCCGTCGGCAAGCTGGCGCACGCTGCTGGCGCCGAAGTCTTCCTCGATTGCGTCCATTATGGCCCGCATGGCCTGATCGACGTACAGGCCTGGGATTGCGACTATCTCGTCTGCTCCGGCTACAAGAATTTCTCGCCGCATATGGGCTTCCTCTGGGGCCGCTACGACGCGCTCGTCAAGCTGCCGACCTTCAAGGAGGATTTCATCCCCGACGTACCGCCCTACAAGATCGAGGTCGGCACTTTCACCTATGAGAATGTCGCTGGCATGAATGCCGCCGTGCACTATCTCGAAGACCTCGGCCGCCGCTTCCTCGCGGGCTCCGGCCATTCGCGCCGCGAAGCGCTGGCCGCCGCGATGGGCGCGATCCGCGACTATGAGCAAGGCTTGTCGCGCGAGATGATCCGCGTGCTGAAAAAGCACGGCGCCAGGATCTACGGCATTTCCGACGAGGCAAAACTCGGCGGCCGCGTGCCGACCATCTGCTTCTCGCTGCCCGGCGTGACGCCGCAATATGTGGCCGAGGAAATGGGCAAGCGCCGCATCGGCATCCGTGATGGCCACATGTTCGCCCCGCGGCTGATGAAGCGACTTGGCCTGACCATGGAGACTGGCTGCATCCGCGTGTCGCTGGTGCATTACAACAAGGTCGAGGAGATCAGCCGTTTCGATGATGAACTCGGCGACATCCTCGCCAATGCGGGCCTGAAGAAGAGCGCTTGACAGCGCGCTTCCGGCCCCGTGGATTTGAGAGACGCGGACGACAACCTGCAGCTTTAGTGGGTTGAGGGTCTTCCGCGACAGGGTGGGAAAAACTTCGCCGGCCGATCTGGCCGGCACAGGAATGACGGTCCGCGCAACGCGGAACGGCAGTTGCCGCCGGATATGGCGGTCATAACCAGAGGGAGAAAAGAATGAATCTGACCCGTCGCAACATCATCGCTTTGGCTGCCGCCATCGGCATGTCCAGCGTCGCATTTACCGCTTTCGCGGCTGACGTGCTGAATGTCGGATCCTATCCGAACAACCCGCCCTTCGAATACAAGGATGCCGACGGCACGTTCAAGGGTTTTGAGGTCGATATCGTCAACGAAGCCGCCAAGCGCATCGGCATGACCACCAACGTCGCCGATTATGGCTTCCAGGCGCTGTTCGCCGCCACCTCGTCCGGCCGCATCGACGTGGCGATCTCCTCGATCACCATCACCAAGGAACGCCTGAAGTCGCAATCCTTCACCCAGCCCTATTACGACTCCGACATGGGTATCGCCACCAAGGCCGACAGCCCGCTGAAGAGCCTCGAAGACCTGAAGGGCAAGACCATCGGCGTGCTTTCCGGCTCGACCGGCGAAAAGTGGACCAAGGACAACAAGGACAAATACGGCTTCGCCGACATCAAGGGCTATAACTCGCAGCAGGAATGCATGCTCGACCTCAACGCCGGCCGCGTCGATGCGGCCATTTCCGACGTCCCAGGCATGCAATACCTGTTCCTGAAGATGACGGGCCTGGCGGTCAAGGATCACATCAAGACCGGCGAACAGTACGGCCTGATGATGACCAAGGACCACAAGCTGCTGCAGAAGCTTTCCGACGCTATCGGCGCGATGAAGAAGGACGGCACGATGGCCAAGATCCACAAGACGTGGTTCGGCGACGACGCCCCGGCCGGCTCTTCGACGGTGACGGAAGCGCCGATCCCGACGCCCTGAACGACAAGCAGTCGTATTTGGGCCAACGCCCCTCCCCAACCCCTCCCCACAAAGGGGAGGGGCGCCAGAGCCAAACCACAGTGCGGCAATTGGGGCGGGATGGCGCCGCAAGTCTTCTCCCTCTGTGGGCAGGGCTATAGCATATGGCGCAAGGGGAGATGGCCGCCCTTCGACAAGAGCTCAGGAGCCCAGCAGGGTTTCCGAGGCACGGCCTCGCCCAAGCAACGCATTCTAAACGTCACCTATCCGCACTAAGCTGGTGCGTTCTTAAGCCCCTACCGAGGTGCGGCCATGTCGTTTGTCGACACTTTCTTCAATACCGAAGTCCTCTGGGCTTCCCTCCCTGCTCTGCTGCGTGGGCTGCTCAACACGTTGCTGCTCGGTATCGCCTGTATCGCCATCGGCGTCACCGCCGGCATGTTCGTCAGCATCATCAGGCTCTATGCGCCGAAGCCGGTCCGTATCCTTTCGATTATCTACATCGATATCTTCCGCGCTACCCCGGTCCTGGTGGTGCTGATCCTCGTTTACTACGCCCTGCCCTTCATCGGCATCAACCTGTCGTCCTGGACATGCGTGATCCTGTCCTTCTCGCTGGTCATGGCGGCCTATTCGGCGGAAGTCTTCCGCTCCGGCATAGAGAGCGTGCCGAAGGGCCAGTTCGAAGCCGCCGCCGCCCTTGGCATTCCCTTCATGATCACACTGCGCAAGGTGGTTCTACCGCAGGCGATCCGCATCGTCATCCCGCCGACCACGTCCAACTGCGTGTCGCTGTTCAAGGACACATCGCTCGCCTCGACCGTGGCGCTGCCGGAGCTGCTCAAGGAAGCGCAGGACGCGCAGGCCTTTTATGCAAACCCGTCGCCGCTGATCGGCATGGCGGTGATCTACATTCTCTTCCTCTGGCCCATGGTGCGACTGGTCAGCCTGCTGGAAAGACGCTTCGCCGCGGAGAAGCATCGCTGATCGCTGATGAGACAAGCACGTCGCCATGCTGCAACTCACCGTCTTCATCGGCGGTGAAAAAGGCGAGCCCGATCAGCGCCGTAATTGCGACAACCAAAGTGCCTGACAGTGAACCAGACGTCGCATTGCGGTGTGCACTCCATGTTGGGCAATTCCGGATTTTCCCGCATAAGCGCACAATCCGCTTTGGTTCTCGCCTGCGAGGGAACCCTGCCTCTTCCGGATAGTTCTACGGTTTGCAAGGAACCGTCAGATGCCCGCGCTGATCAGATTTATGATTTCGAATTTCACGACGGGCTTTCTGCTCGGCGCCGCGACGGCGCTGGCGCTCATGCTTGCGCGCCAGTTGCCATCCTCGAACCACGAACCCCTCGCCATCTGGCTTCAGGTCTTCGCGCTGGGTGCTCCCTTCGGATTGGGATTTCTCGGCACTGCGCTATTGCTCGATGCCGAGGATTAGAGATCCCGCGCCTCGATGCTGTCGACCCGGTTGGGATAGAAAGCCAGGTAATCTCTGATCTCGTGGACCGCGTCATACGGACGCTCATAGGTCCAGATCGCGTTTGCCGAGCGCTCGCCGCCCAGCGGAATGCTGTAATAGGACGCATCACCCTTATAGGGGCAATAACTCTCGTGCGTGCTGCGCTGGAGCAGCGACATGTCGACATCCTTGCGCGGGATATAGCTCACCGGTGGATAGTTCGCTTCCTGCAACGTCAGCGACTCATTGGTTTCGGCAATCGTCTTGCCGTTCAGGCGGACGACGACTTTCGCAGGATTGGGCTCGATGGTGATCGGATGGTCGGGACCGGGAATCTTGATCGGCTTGGCGGACATGTGCGTATCTCCGTAGCGAAATTACACGCCAGACATAGGTAATCATGCCCTCTGTTCAAGGCAGCTTTCCGCTGGACAGATGCCGTATGGGCATTATTTTGGACATCGCCGTCCAATCGGGAGAATAGCCATGATCCGGCACATCAAGTCGACCTGCACCACCGTCCTTTCTCTTTCACTCCTCATCCTGACCGCCATCCCGACACACGCCGCCTCCCCCGCTCCCGTCGAGGCCGAGCATGGCATGGTGGTGACCGCGCAACGGCTCGCCTCGCAGGCCGGGATCGACGTTTTAAAGAACGGCGGCAATGCTGTGGATGCGGCAGTGGCGGTCGGCTATACGCTCGCCGTCGTCTACCCGGATGCCGGCAATATCGGCGGCGGCGGCTTCATGACCGTCCGGCTGAAGGACGGCCGCACCACTTTCCTCGATTTCCGCGAACGGGCGCCGCTCGCTGCCACCAAGACCATGTATCTCGACAAATCAGGCAATGTGGTGAAGGGGCTCAGCACCGACACGATGCTCGCCGTCGGCGTGCCGGGTTCGGTCATGGGCCTGGAAACCGCACGCGAAAAATACGGCACCAAGTCGCGTGCCGAACTGATGGCCACCGCCATCCGCTATGCCCGCGATGGCTTCCGCCTCGAACAGGGCGATGTCGCCTCGCTCGCCGGCGGTGCGGTGCGTCTCGCCAAGGACAAGGCCGCCGCTGGCATCTTCTTCAAGGACGGCAAGCCCTATCAGATCGGTGATGTCCTCAAGCAGCCGGACCTGGCAAAGAGCCTGGAAGCGATCGCCAAGGACGGACCGGACGCCTTCTACAAAGGCTGGATCGCCGACGACATCGTCAAGACGAGCGAAAACATGCACGGCCTGCTCGCCAAGGCCGATTTCGAGCAATACAGGGTGCGGGAACTCAAGCCGGTAAGCTGCAATTACCGCGGCTACGAGATCATCTCCTCGCCGCCGCCGAGCTCGGGCGGGGTGATCATCTGCGAAATCCTCAACATAATCGAAGGCTATCCGCTGGAAAAATACGGCCCGGCCTCGGCCGAGACCGTGCACTACATGATCGAGGCGATGCGGCATGCCTATGTCGACCGCAACGCCGCGCTCGGCGACCCCGATTTCATCAACAACCCGGTCTCGACCCTGCTCGACAAGGCCTATGCGAAAAGAATTCGCGACACGATCAGCCCCGACAAGGCCGGCAGCTCGCCGAAGCTGAAGCCGCTTGGCCTCGCCGAAAGCGTCGAAACGACGCATTATTCGATCGTCGACAAGGACGGCAATGCCGTGGCCGTCACCTATACGCTGAACGGCTCCTTCGGCACCGGCATCGTGGCGGCGGGCACCGGGATCCTGCTCAACAATGAGATGGACGATTTCACCTCCAAGCCGGGCGTCGCCAATCTCTACGGGCTGGTGCAGGGCGAAGCCAATGCGATCGCGCCGAAGAAGACGCCGCTGTCGTCGATGAGCCCCACCATCATCACCAAGGACGGCAAGCTGTTCATGGTGATCGGCAGCCCCGGCGGTGCCCGCATCATCACCATCACGTTGGAAGCGATCATCAATGTCGTCGACTTCGGCATGAACATCCAAGAAGCCATCGACGCACCGCGCATCCATCACCAATGGCTGCCGGAAAAGGTGGCGATGGAGCCTTTCGCGCTGTCACCCGACACGCTCAAAGCCTTGTCCGCCATGGGCCACACTGTCCAGGTCGACATGAACTGGCCGATCTGGGGCCAGGCCGCCGGGATCCTGGTCGGCGGCAAGGACCTTGCCGAGATCAGGGACGGCAAGGGCGCAAGACTGAACGGCGCGATGGATAGCCGCGCCTATTCCGGCGCGGCAATCGGTTATTGATGGGGGCCATCAAGGAAGTCTCAGAGCAATGTTGTCTGCTCAGGCCGAGTGCAAGCGCCTGTAAGTGACATAGGCGGCCATGATGAAAATCAGACCGGCATTGAAACAGGCAATGGCAACAAGGAGATTGATCCAGAGCGCCCCATGGGCAAACAACGCCACGAGGAACACGACTGCGATCAGGAAGGCGACCAGGATGACGGCAAGCATCGACCGCAGCAGCGCTGTGGTGAGTCCGATCAAGAAGGATGTAGCCACAACCATCATTGGCTCCTGAGCAATTGTTTCGCCAACCTTGCGCCGGAAGCTTTGAAAATTCTTTGATCTATATCGGGATGATTTTAGTGAAACGATCATTTGCCGCATTTCACTCCCCCACTCCGTCCACCGCCGCATAAAGGATGCAGCAATGGGGGCGTATTTCAAACTATTTTTGGGATGATTTACCCAGTGGATTGAATCCAAACAGTAAAAACTACTGGCCGTGGCGGTGCTTTGTCTTGAAAAATTCACATCTGTCAGTCCAAAGCCGGAATCACCGCATGTGATTCGCATGCGTGAACCCTTCACATGGTTAATAGTATCATGACAAAAGGCGCGTCGGGTCTGACGCGCCTTCGGTTTGGCTGAAGCGACTCGCAATGCTCAGGCGGCGATGGCGCCCGGACCGGGCTGCGCCGCCGGCGGGCATTTGCCGAGGATGATCATGCCCAGCACTTCATCCTTGGTCACATGCTCGGTGCGGGCATGGCCGACGACGCGGCCGTTCTTCATCACCGAGACGCGGTCGGCAAGGTCGAAGACATCATGGATGTCGTGGCTGATCAGGAAGATGCCGATGCCGTCTTTCTTCAACTCCTTGATCAGTTCGCCAACCTGCGCCGTCTCCTGCGGGCCGAGCGCCRCTGTCGGCTCGTCCATGATCAGGATGCGGGCGTTGAACAGGATGGCGCGGGCAATCGCCACCGATTGCCGCTGGCCGCCGGAGAGCGCCTTGACCGGCTCCTTGAAGCGCCGGAAGTTCGGGTTGAGGCGCCCCATCACCTTGCGCGCCTCGGCCTCCATGGCGACGTCGTCGAGCGTCCCCCATTTGGTCAGGATCTCGCGGCCGAGGAAGAGGTTGGCGGCCGCGTCGACATTGTCGGCAAGACCGAGCGTCTGGTAGATGGTCTCGATGCCATAGGCCTTGGCGTCGCGCGGATTGTGAATCGCCGCTACCTCGCCATTGATCAGGATATCGCCATGGTCGCGGTGATAGGCGCCGGACAGCGCCTTGATCAGCGTCGACTTGCCGGCGCCGTTGTGGCCGAGCAGCGCCACCACCTCGCCGGGGAACAGGTCCACGGAAGCGTGATCGACGGCGCGGATACCGCCGAAGGCGATCGAGACGTCCTTCATCTCGACGAGCGGTGTGCCGGAGGGCCTCTGGTACATTGCAGTCATTTGAGATCCTCCTTACTTGGCGTGGCGGCGATAGAGATTGTCGACATAGACGGCGAAGACGAGCACGGCGCCAACGACCAGGCTCTGGATCGAGACGTCGAAGCCGATCAGTGACATGCCGGAATAGAGCGACTGCATCACCAGGGCGCCGATCAGTGCGCCGTAGATCGTGCCGGAGCCGCCTGCCAGGGACGTGCCGCCGATAACCGCCGCGGCGATGACATAGAGTTCGTCAAGCCGGCCAAGATCGGCCGTCGATGCACGCAGGCGCGCCGACGAAATGCAGGCCGAAATACCGACCAGCAGCCCCATCACCGAGAAGATCAGCATGGTCAGACGCTTGGTGTTGATACCGGCGAGATCGGCAGCCTCGGGATTGCCGCCTGTTGCGAAGACATAGCGGCCGAATTTCGTGCGTGTTGTGACAAAGGTCATGATCATGACGACGGCCAGAGCGATCAGAACCGGGATCGCCCAGCCATGACCGATATCCACCAGCGTCGCGGGATCGATATTGTGCTCCTTGGCATATTCGCGAACGATGCCCTTCGGCCAGTAATAGTGGTTCACAGTCCAGGTCGCCGCCAGAATAACGACAGCGCTTGCAATGCCGATCAGATACTCGGCCCAGATCGGCCGCATCGGAAAGCCGAAGCGCGAGCGCTGCCGCCGCGCCGACACGAGGCTGAACGCCACGCCGATACAGGCGATCACGGCGAGGACCCAGCTTGCGGAGGCTCCGATCGAGCCATAAGGGCCGCCGCCGATCAGCGAGAATGTCGGGTCAAGCGGCGAGATCGTCTCGCCGCGCGCCAGAAGCCACGCGACGCCGCGCCACACCAGCATGCCGCCAAGCGTTACGATGAAGGAGGGAATCTCGAGATAGGCGATCAGGAAGCCGTGAAAAGTGCCGATCAGCGTGCCGATAATCAGGCCGACGATGACGGTGATGATCCAGGTCGTCGGATTGTCGAGCCCAAGATATTTCGGCAGGACCCAGACCTGCAGTATCCCCATGATCATCGCCGTCGCGCCAAGCATGGAACCGACCGACAGGTCGATGTTGCGCGTGACGATGATCAACACCATGCCCGTCGCCATGACGGTGATCGAAGAGGTCTGGACCGAGAGGTTCCAGAGATTGCGGTAGGTGATAAAGGCGCCGAAGCCGTTAAAGATATAGCCGTAGAGGTCAAAGCCGAGCCAGATGACGATCAGCGCTGCGATCATGCCCAGCATGCGCATATCGACTTCCGTCGCCCTCAGAAATGTCTTGATTGGACCTTCACTCACAAGCGTCGGGCCGCTCGTTACCTGCACTTGGGCCATTGGATCGCCTCCCCAAACCCCGAGACGTCAGTCTCTCTGTCGAAATTGTCCGCCGGACCCCGTGATTTGTCCAGCATACTTATTGTTAGCACGAAGAACTTTCCGTGATCCGCCACCACTGGTTCTCCCGGCCTCATTCCTTGAAAAATGCGCCGCCTTTTCTCAAAGGCGGCGCACGATATTACCGTCGTTCCAGCAATTACTTGCAGGCGTCGACCGAACCGGCTGGCACGCTGGCGCAGACAGTGGCCTTGTCGACCCACTTGGCGTCGATGACGTCCTTCAGGTTGGCCTTGGTGATCGGATCCGGCGTCAGCAGGACCGCGTTCATCTCGACATGGCGGGCGCCATCCTTGAACTTGGTGACGTTCGGGATCTGGTCCATCGTCTTGCCGTCGGCGAGCATCAGGGCTGCTTCAGCGGCGAGCTTGCCGAGCTGGCGCGAGTCCTTCCAGATCGACACGGTCTGGGTGCCGAGCGCGACGCGGTTCAGAGCGGCCTTGTCGCCGTCCTGGCCGGTGACCGGGGTGGTACCCTGGAGACCCTGGGCCTGGAGGGCCGCAACGACGCCGCCGGCCATGCCGTCGTTTTCAGACAGAACCGCATCGACCTTGTTGTCGTTGGCGGTCAGGATCTGTTCCATGTTCTTCTGGGCATTTTCCGGCTTCCAACCATCAGACGAAGCCTCGCCGACGATCTTGATCTTGCCGCTGTCGATGGAGGGCTTCAGCACTTCCATCATGCCGTTGTAGAGGAAGGTGGCGTTCGGATCGCCCGGGTCGCCCTTGATGATGGCGAAGCTGCCGGAATCCTTGACCTTGAGCACTTCCTTGGCCATCAGGCGGCCAACGCCCACGTTGTCGAAGGTCATGTAGAGAACGGCGGGATGCTCGATCTGCACGTCATAGGCGATCATCGGGATGCCTTCGGAGGCAGCCTTCTCGACGGCCGGCATGATGGCTTCCGAGTCCCAGGGGCAAATCAGGAGAACGTCGGCACCCTGCGACATCAGCGATTCGATGTCGGTCAGTTGCTTGGCGGCCGAACCCTGCGCATCGGCAGAGATATACTTGTCGCCATTGTCTTCGACGATCTTCTTGATAACGGCTTCGTCAGTCTTCCAACGCTCTTCCTGGAAAATCTTCCAGGAGACGGCAATCGTCTTGCCCTTGGCCAGAACCGGCCCGGCAAGCGACAACGCAAATACGGCGCTCGCAAGCGCAATCGCAAGTTTCTTCATCTTGTCCTCCCGATGCGGATCGCATCAACAAAATTGCGGTCCCTGTCCCCGATGCCCACTCCTGACGCACACACCGGGCGAAACCCTTGTGAGCCTCTTTTTTTCGAGGTTCGAAAAAAGGAGTGACTCACATCGTGTTCCATGTCAAGAATGATTTACAAATCGATTAGAGTACGTGAGTTTGCTGTTGCGGCGCACTGTTTGACGCTATTGCGACGCGGAAATAATCGTACAAATGGGAGGAACCTGCTTGTCCCTGTTCGTACGTCAGGACGACGTCCGGCGTCAAAACCAATTCGGCGTGCTGATGGCGCTTCGGCGCCAGGGTTCGTTGTCGCGTACCGATCTCAGCGCGCTGACCGGGCTGTCGGCCTCCACCGTGACTGTCATTACCAACAGCCTGCTCGAACGCGGCGCGTTGGTGGCCGAGACGGTCGGCGATTTTGCCGGCGCTCGCCGCGGCCGGCCGCAGGTCAGGCTGTCGCCCAATCCGACGCATGCCACAGTGGCGGCGATCTTCCTCGGCCTGGATACGGTCGAGATCAGACTGGCCGATTATGCCGGCTCGGCGATCGGTCAGGTGACCGTGCACACCCCCACGCACCACATGAGCGCGGACGAACTCTGCGCCGCCGTGGTCGCGCCGCTCAGACGCCTGCTCGAGGCCCAGCCTGCCAATCGCGCCCCGCTCAGCCGTATCGCCATCGGCGCTGAAGGCATTGTCGACGCCGGGGGGCAGACGCTGCTGTCCTCGCCGGTGACGGTGACCTCCAATGTCGATCTTGGTGCAGCGCTACAGAAGGAATTTGGCGCCAGCGTCGAGATCGCCAACGAAAGCAACATGATCGCCGAAGCGCTGCGCTGGAAGGCGCCGGATCGCTACGGCTCCGATTTCGCCACCGTTCTGCTCTCCGTCGGCGTCGGCATGGGACTCTATCTGAACGGCAAATTGTTTTCCGGCGTCCGCTCGTCGGCCGTGGAGTTCGGCCACACATGCTATCGGCTTGACGGTGCGATCTGCCGCTGCGGCCGGCGCGGCTGTATCGAGGCCTATGCCGGCGTCAACGCCATATGGCGGGCCGCGTCCTGCATCGACGAAGACATATTGGTCGAGGACGAACTGCCGGACAATGCGCTGGCGCTGCTCGCTGCCAAGGCGCGCGCCGGCGACGGGCCGGAACGGCGCGCCTTCCGCGAAGCCGGCCGCGCCATCGGCACCGGTCTCTCGAACCTCTTCACCATGTTCGACCAATTGCCCCTCGCCTTTACCGGGCCGGGCGTCGCCTTTCTCGATCTGATGATGGACAGCATCAAGGACGAACTCTCCAAGACCAGCTTCGGGCTGCCGGTGGTGATGAGCATCATCGACAGCTATCTCGACTATCGCGCGCTGATCCGCGAGGGCGCGCTGATGCGGGCGCTGGTCTTCCTCGACCAGACCATGCCGGCGCAGGGCGAGACGCGCGAGCCGGCTGCATCCATGCCGTGAGGAGTGCATGATGCCCTGGTTTCAAACGGAACCGGTCAATCCCGGGGTCCAGCGCTTCATCGAGAAGCCCGTCCACAGCTTCTACCGCGCCAATCTCTACCGGATCAAAGGCCGCGATTTCGATATCCAGCTCGACTTCGGCGTCAGCATCAAGAGCCTGACGGAGGTGTCGCCGGCGGACGGCCATCCGGTGCTCGCCATCGCCTCGCATGCCCATGTCGACCATATCGGCAGCTTTCACGATTATGCCCGCCGCGCCGGCCATCGCCTGGAGGCCGACACATTCGCCAATCTCGATGATGACGGCACGGTCGAATCCTGGTTCCGCCGGCAGCCAGGCGCCGTCGACACCCTCCCCTATCCCAGCTGGACCATGGACGACTTTCGCATCGTCCCGGCACCGTTGACAGAATTCCTCGACGAGGGTGACGTGGTCGATCTGGGCGATCGGAAATTCACCGTCCTGCACCTGCCCGGCCACTCGCCCGGATCGATCGCACTGCTCGACGAACACAATGGCGAATTCTTCAGCGCCGACGCCATGTATGACGGTGGCATCGTCGACGACGTGCCAACGTCTAACGTCGCGTCCTATCTCGGGACCATGAAAAGGTTAGTGGAACTGGACATTGCGGTCGGCTACGGCGGCCACGGCCCGGATTTCGACAGGAAGCGGATGCGGGAAATCGCCGAAGCCTATATCGCCTCGCGCGGCGGCTGACGACTTCCCCGGCCCAACACGCAAAAAAGGCCAGGCATTTGCCTGACCTCCCTGGCTCCCGATCCATCCGCGCCAGTTCATCCGTGGTCGCCAAGATCGGAATGGTTAAAAGATAACTGCCAATTGTTACCGATTTATTACCAGTTTTAGGAAATTTGAAGGCGAGCAACCATCGAGCTTCCGCTCAATGGCTGTCCTTGCCAACGGCATTCCCACGACATCCCTTCAGGAAGTCAAGGTCGGCGCCCGTATCTGCCCCTTGAACGTGCTGCTGATGCAGCCAGGCATAGCCTGATGCCGGTATCTCATGGGTTGGCTCCCATGCAGCAAGCCGGCGCGCCAGTTCCTCGTCGGGAATGTCGAGATGCAGGCGCCGGTTCGGGACGTCGAGTTCGATCATATCGCCGTTCTGCACCACCGCCAGCGGTCCACCGACCGCCGCTTCCGGCGAGGTGTGCAGCACGACAGTGCCATAGGCGGTGCCCGACATGCGCGCATCCGAGAGGCGCACCATATCGGTGATGCCCTTCTTCAGCACTTTCGGCGGCAAGCCCATATTGCCGACCTCGGCCATCCCGGGATAACCCTTCGGGCCGCAGTTCTTCAGCACCATGACGCAAGTCTCGTCGATATCGAGATTGTCGTCGTTGATCTTGGCCTTGTAGTCGTCGATGTCCTCGAAAACCACGGCCCGGCCGCGATGCGTCAGCAGATGCGGTGACGCGGCGGACGGCTTCAGCACCGCTCCCTTCGGCGCGAGATTGCCGCGCACGACGACGATGCCGCCCGACTGCGTCAGCGCCTTCTCGGCCGGCAGGATCACATCCTCGTTCCAGTTGACGACGTCCTTGACCTCGTCCCAGATCGTCTCACCGGACACGGTCTGCGCATCCCTGTGCAACAGGCCCGCCTCGCCCAGGCGCTTGAGCACGACCGGCAGGCCACCAGCGTAGAAGAATTCTTCCATCAGGTACTTGCCCGAAGGCATCAGGTTGACGATCGTGGGGATATCGCGGCCGCAGCGGTCCCAGTCATCGAGCGTCAGGTCGACGCCGACACGGCCGGCGATGGCCATCAGATGGATGACCGCATTGGTCGAGCCGCCGATCGCCGCATTGGTGCGGATGGCATTCTCGAAGGCCTGTTTGGTCATGATGTCGGAGGGCTTCAGGTCGTCCTTGACCATCTGCACGATGCGGCGACCCGTCAGCTGCGCCATGACCTTGCGGCGCGAGTCGACGCCTGGGATCGCGGCATTGCCGGACAGCGCCATGCCCAGCGCCTCGGCCATGGACGCCATGGTCGAGGCGGTGCCCATCGTATTGCAGGTGCCGGAGGAGCGGCTCATCGACGCTTCAGCCTCGAGGAACTCGGCCTGCGTCATCTCGCCGGCCTTCACCATTTCGGAGAATTTCCACAGATGCGTGCCGGAACCGACGCGTTCACCGCGGAAATAACCGTTCAGCATCGGTCCGCCGGTCACGACGATCGAAGGCAGGTCGCAGGAAGCCGCGCCCATGATCAGCGATGGCGTGGTCTTGTCGCAGCCGACCATCAGCACGCAGCCGTCGATCGGCTGACCGCGGATCGCCTCTTCCACCGCAAGCGCCGCGAGATTGCGGTACATCATCGCGGTCGGTCGGAAGGTGTTTTCGGATGCCGAGAAGACCGGGACTTCGACCGGGAAGCCACCCGCCTCCCAGACACCCGCCTTCACTTTTTCAGCGAGTTCGCGCAGATGTCCGTTGCACGGCGTCAGGTCCGACCAGGTATTGAGGATACCGATCACCGGGCGACCGTCGAACAGATCGTTCGGGTAGCCTTGGTTCTTCAGCCAACCGCGGTGGTAGATCACGTCACGGCTCGTTCCGCCGTACCACTCCTGAGACCGGAGCTTGCGCGGCCAATCAGCTTTCTTTGTCATTTGGAATTTCCCTTGGCCGGCTGTGTCCCGACCTCAACATCAGAGCATGCCGACGGATACTGTTTCCTCACGGGCGATCTGCAGCGAATTGCGCAGCGGATAGCCGAATTCCGGCACTTCGATTTCGAAAATATCGCCTTCCTGCGGCTTGATGCCCTCGGCGAAGGAGAGTGTCGCGGTGCCGAACATATGCACGTGCACATCGCCCGGCTCGCGGAAGAGCTTGTACTTGAAATGGTGATATTCGAGGTTGGCGAATGTATGCGACATGTTCGCTTCGCCCGACAGGAACGGCTTTTCGAAGATCACCTGGCCGTTGCGGCGGATGCGTGACCAGCCCTGGATATCGTCCAGCGGCTCGCCAACCCAGATTTCCGGGCCGAAGCTCGCCTGGCGCAGCTTCGAATGGGCGAGATAGAGATAGTTGATCCGCTCCGTCACGTGATCGGAGAATTCGTTCGACAGCGCGAAGCCGACGCGGAACGGCTGGCCGTGGTTGTTGATCACATAGATGCCGGCGATCTCCGGCTCTTCGCCGCCGTCCAGGGCGAACGAGGGCGAGGTGAGCGGCTGGCCGCTGGCTATGGCCTGCGTGCCGTTGCCCTTATAGAACCATTCGGGCTGCACGCCCTTCTCGCCAGCCTTGGGCTTGCCGCCTTCGAGGCCCATGCGGAACATCTTCATCGAATCGGTGAGGTTCTCCTCCGCCGTCTCGGCCGTCTTCTTGTGCATGGAATCGCGCGCAGCCGCCGAACCAAGATGTGTCAGCCCCGTACCGGTGAGATGCAGATGCGACGGATCGGGATGCTCGATCGGCACCAGGAAGCGGCCTTCCGCATGCACCCGCATCAGGTCGATCGAATAGTCGCCGAAGCCATGATGCGAGATGACCTCCATCAGCGACCGGCCGCTATCGGCCGCTTCCATGGCCAGCGCATAGACGCTCGACGCATCCTTGACGACGCGCGCCTCTTCGTCGACCGTGTTTCGGACGACGACGGCAGCGCTACCAAAGCCGTTGTTGATTTGCGATATCAGCATTTCCTACTCCTTTTACGGATGGCCGCATGGCGTGAATTCCGCGCTAACGGCGGTCAGCCATGTGGTGGAGCGAGGCCGATGGCCTCAGCCCTTCCTCTTGTTGTAAACGTCGAAATAGACAGCGGCGAGCAGCACCAGGCCCTTGACCAGTTGCTGGTAATCGATGCCCAGGCCCATGATCGACATGCCGTTGTTCATCACACCCATGATGAAGGCGCCGATCACCGCGCCGGTGATCTTGCCGACGCCGCCGGACGCCGAGGCGCCGCCGATGAAGCAGGCTGCAATGACGTCGAGTTCGTTGCCAACACCGGCCTTCGGCGTCGCCGAATTCAGACGTGCGGCAATGATCATGCCGGCGAGCGCGGCGAGCACGCCCATGTTGACGAAGACATAGAAGGTCAGCCGCTCGGTGTTGATGCCGGAGAGCTTTGCCGCCTTCTCGTTGCCGCCCATGGCAAAGATGCGCCGGCCGATCGTCGTCCGCGTCGTAACGAAGGCATAGAGCGCGATCAACAGGCCCATGACGACGAGCACGTTCGGCAGGCCGCGATAGGTGGCGAGCTGGAAACCGAGGAAGATCGCCACGATGCTGGTGATCCCCATCTGGATGGCGAAGAAAACGAAAGGTTCATTCTCGGTGCCGTGCGCTTCGTTGCGCTGACGTGCGCGCAGCCCGTTGAAGACCGCCAGCGCCACCAGCACCAGCACCACGATCAGCGCCAGATAGTTCTTGATCAGGCCGGTCTCGCTGACCGGCAGGAAATCCGGGATGAAGCCGGTCGACAGCAGCTGGAAGTCTTTGGGGAACGGACCGAGAGAACGGTTTTCCAGCACCAGATAGGTCAAGCCACGGAAGACCAGCATGCCGGCCAGCGTGACGATGAAGGCCGGTATCTTCTGGTAGGCGATCCAGTATCCCTGTGCGGCACCGACGGCGCCGCCGATGATCAGGCATATCGGCACGACCAGAGCGAAATGCCAGCCCCATTTGACGAACATCACCGCCGATATACCGCCTGTCAGCGCCACGATCGACCCAACCGACAGGTCGATATGGCCGGAGACGATGATCAGCAGCATGCCCAGCGCCATGATGATGATGAACGAGTTCTGCAGCACCAGGTTGGTGATGTTGACCGGCTTGAACAGCACGCCATGGGTGACGAACTGGAAGAACACCATGATGACGACGAGCGCGACCAGGAGCCCATATTCGCGGATGTTCTTGCGCAGATAGTCGCCGATCGAGGGGACATTGCTGGTGGTGGTGGTTTCGGAGACCATTAGTGTTTCTCCCCCGAGCGCATGATGGCGCGCATGATGGATTCCTGGCTTGCTTCCTTCTTCGAAAGTTCGGCGACGATGCGACCTTCGTTCATCACGTAGATGCGGTCGCAGGTGCCGAGCAATTCGGGCATTTCCGACGAGATCATCAGAATGCCTTTGCCTTCGGAAGCCAACTGGTTGATGATGGTGTAGATTTCATACTTTGCGCCGACGTCGATGCCACGCGTCGGCTCATCGAGGATCAGCACGTCGGGCTGGGTGAACAGCCATTTCGACAACACGACCTTCTGCTGGTTGCCGCCCGAGAGGTTGACTGCCTCCTGATAGATCGACGAGGAGCGTATTCTGAGCCTGGCGCGATAGTCGTTGGCGACCTTGGCTTCGGCATGGTTGTCGATGATGCTGGCCCGCGCCACCGCCTGCAGATTGGCGAGCGTGGTGTTCTGCATGATGTTGTTGATCAACACCAAGCCGAGCTGCTTGCGGTCCTCGGTGACATAGGCAAGGCCAGCATCGATCGCCTTCGGGATCGTGCTGACATCAACCGACTTGCCGCGCATCTTGACTTCGCCGGTGATCTTGTGACCCCACGCGCGGCCAAAAATGCTCATCGCCGTTTCGGTGCGGCCCGCGCCCATCAGCCCGGCAATGCCGACGACCTCGCCGGCGCGGACATTGAAGGCGACATTGTGGAGGAATTGCCGGTCGCGATGGTTCTGGTGGAAGACGTTCCAGTCGCGCACATCGAGCAGCACGTCGCCGATGGGCACATCGCGCGGCGGATAGCGATCATGCAACTCGCGGCCGACCATGCCGCGAATGATCCGGTCCTCGCTGATTTCCTCGGTCGCTGCATTCAGCGTCTCGACCGTGCCGCCGTCGCGCAGGATGGTGATCTGGTCGGCGACCTTCTTCACCTCGTTGAGCTTGTGGGAAATGATGATCGAGGTCAGGCCCTGCTTGCGGAATTCCATCAGCAGGTTGAGCAGCGCGTCGGAGTCGTTTTCGTTGAGCGAAGCGGTCGGCTCATCGAGGATCAGCAGCCTGACCTTCTTGGACAGCGCCTTGGCGATTTCGACGAGTTGTTGCTTGCCGACACCGATATCGGTGATCAGCGTGCGCGGCTGTTCTTTCAGGCCGACCTTGCGCAGCAATTCCTGCGTGCGCGCGAATGTCTGCGGCCAGTCGATGACGCCACCGCTCGCCACTTCGTTACCGAGGAAGATGTTCTCGGCGATCGACAGCAGCGGCACCAGCGCCAGCTCCTGGTGAATGATGATGATGCCCAGATGCTCGCTGTCGGAGATCGTGGAGAAATGGCGGACTTCGCCATCGTAAAAGATGTCGCCTTCATAGGTGCCATAGGGATATACACCGGACAGCACCTTCATCAGCGTCGACTTGCCGGCGCCGTTTTCGCCCACAAGGGCGTGGATCTCGCCTTCGCGCACCTTGAAGCTGACGTTGTTGAGCGCCTTGACGCCTGGAAACGTCTTGGTGATGCCGCGCATTTCGAGAAGAATTTTATCCATACTTGGTATTCCATCGCCGGCAGGCCCACGACGGACCCGTCAGGGACTATAGAAAGTCACGCGAGAACTGAGAAGGGGGTCCGCCAACCGGCGGACCCCCGGATTTTACCTTACCGGATCACTTCGTGACCTGGTCTTCGGTGTAATACTTCGAACCGACCAGAATGTCCTTCCAGTTGCTCTTGTCGACGGCAACCGGGGTCAGGAGGTAGGACGGAACGACCTTGACGCCGTTGTCATAGGTCTTGGTGTCGTTGACCGTCGGCGCCTTGCCGGACATGATGTCGTTGACCATGTCAACGGTGGTCTTGGCGAGTACGCGGGTGTCCTTGAAGACAGTCGAATACTGTTCGCCGGCAAGGATCGACTTGACCGACGGCAGTTCCGAGTCCTGGCCGGTAACGATCGGCATCTTCAGGTCGCCAGAGCCGTAGCCGACACCCTTGAGGGCCGAAAGAATACCGATGGAAAGGCCGTCATAGGGCGACAGAACCGCGTTGACATGCGCATCGGTATAGGTCGAGGAAAGCAGGTTTTCCATGCGAGCCTGTGCGACAGCACCGTCCCAGCGCAGGGTACCAACCTGGTCCATGCCCATCTGACCGGACTTGATGACGATTTCCTTCTTGTCGATCATCGGCTGCAGAACAGACATGGCGCCATCATAGAAGAAGAAGGCGTTGTTATCATCAGGCGAACCGCCGAACAACTCGACGTTCCACGGCTTGACGTCGGGGAATCTCTCCTTCAGGCCCTGAACGAGCGAATTGGCCTGCAGCACACCGACCTTGAAGTTGTCGAAGGTGGCATAGTAGTCGACATTGCCCGAGTCGCGGATCAGGCGGTCATAGGCGATGACCTTGACGCCGGCGTCATGGGCCTTCTGCAGGATGTCGGAAAGCGTCGTGCCGTCGATGGCGGCAACCACGAGAACCTTGGCACCCTTGGTGACCATGTTTTCGATCTGCGACAGCTGGTTCGGAATATCGTCGTCAGCATATTGCAGGTCGGTTTCGTAGCCGGCAGCCTTGAACAGCTTTTCCATGGTTTCGCCGTCGGAGATCCAACGGGTCGAGGTCTTGGTCGGCATGGAAATACCGATTTCGCCCTTGTCGGCGGCGAAGGACGGAGCAGCAAAGGCCGCGACCGAGATTGCGGCTGCGGCGAGCAGCGAGGTGATGAGTTTCATTAGTCTCTCCCTTAGTTATGGCAGGCGGAACACCGGGAGGAGAATGACAGCTTTCGAAGGCTGGTCCCCCGCCTTTTTCAAGGGCTTGCGGCCAAGCGCGACGACGCTCCTCCACATTCCCTCCCATGCGTTCTGTCGTTACCTGCCTATAAACCTGTATACCTGTCAAATAGAATAACTTGCGACTTCTATACCAGATCCGGTATAATATCCAAAAAGTCATACTTTTCAAAAGGAAGAGCGACATGGACCTTCGCGAAAAAAATTCCGACAACCTCATTTTGACGCGGCAAGGGCAATATCTGTCTGAAAATGAGGGCGATTCTCTAATCAAGGCGGGACTCAAACTCAGCCATCTCAGATTGATTTCGGCGCTCTCCCACCACGGCCAGGTGAGTTCGGCGGCCCAAGCGCTCAACATTTCCCAGCCGGCCGCCTCACGCATGCTGAGCGAAGTGGAGTCGATTCTCAAGGCCCCGCTCTGCGAACGTGTCGCCAAGGGCATGGTCATGACCCGATTCGGAGAGGCCATGGCGCGGCGCGCCAGCTCCATCCTGCTCGAAATCCGCGAGGCCAATCGCGAGATCACCGAACTCAAGACCGGCTATGGCGGCTCGGTCAATATGGGCTCGGTAACGGCGCCGGCCATCAGTTTCGCCGTACCGGCGATCCGCAAGATCCGCAGCCTTTATCCGTCGATCCAGGTCAACTGCCAGATCGAGACGAGCAACATCCTGACCCGTGACCTGATGTCGGCGCGCTACGATTTCGTCATCGGCCGCATTCCCGACGAGCTCAATCCGCGCCAGTTCCATGCACAGCAACTCGGTGTCGAGAAAGCCTGCCTGATCGTCCGTGCCGGCCATCCACTCCTCGACGGCACGCCGCGCCGGCTCGATGAGCTCAACCGCTACGATTGGGTGTTCCAGCCGCAGGGCGCCATGCTGAGCCGCGCCCTGGAGACAATGTTCATCGAGGCGGATGTGCCACTGCCCGACAACATCGTCACCACCTCGTCGGTTTTGCTGACCATGGCGCTGATCGCCGGAAGCGACGCGATCGCGCCGATTGCCGAGGAGGTCGCCACCTTCATCGCCAGCCAGCCAAGCCGCATGGGCGAGATCGCCATCCTGAAAACCGATTTCGACATCGTGCTGGCGCCCTATAGCCTGATCACCGCCCGCGGCCGGGCGTTGCCGCCCTCAGCCAAGCTGCTGCATGACCTGATATTGCAAGAGTGTGGGCGCGGACGCGGCTGACGGCATCCCTGAAATGCTCACGCCACAGTCAAGCCTCGCTCAATTGACATTTGCTCCATTGCGCCGCCACCAAAGCACGGGAACCGAATGCCTGTTTTCGGAAAATCGCTGTTCGAAACGGTCCTCGACGGGCTGGACGATCCTGCTGCCGAGGAAGAGCAGGACGCGCCTGCGCCGGTGCGCGGCTTCCACGCCAGCTTCGTCGGCCGTGAATGGAGCGCCGATCCGGATATCGAAGCGCGGTCATCGAAGTTCGACGAATTCCTGGCCGAGCCGTCTCCTATCGAGCCGATTCTGCCAGTCATGCCGGATTGGATCGGGCGTACGAGCGAAGCGGAGATCGCCGAGGACCTCGCACTTTCGGCCTGCCGCAGCGAACAGCAACTGCGCGAACGGCGCCGGCTCTTCGCACTCGAAAACCATCCCGACCGGGTGCCGCCGGAATTCCGCGACCAGGCGACGCGCAGGATGATGATCGCCAATCAGATGATCGACGCGGCGCTGAAGAAACTGCACTAGCCGACCGGTTTCCCGTCGCCTTCACCGTCCGGCTTGGAGGCCATTGCTTCCGGCTCGATATCGGCTTCGTCATTCTCGGCAACGGCAGGAACAGCGGGCATATCTTCCGGCGTCTTATAAGTCCAGAAAAGCGTATAGACACAGTAGACCGCGCAGGCGAGCGAGATCACCGACCAGAACGGCTCGTGATGCCACCCTTCCAGGGCCGCCCAGGCGATCGCCGCCAGGCAGATGACGAGCCGCCGGCCAAGCGGCTTGTAGAAGGGCGAGCTGGTGTCGATCAGGTAAATCGGTGTTTTGTTCTTTTTGTCTGCCATCACATTCCGTCCAAAGTCCCTCCGAAATGGCATTTTTGCCCAGGCCTGACAAGCAGGTGTGATCGGTGCGGCTGAAATGAAACATCGGTGTCGATTGCGGAGATACGGAATAAACATTCCATATTTTGAGAATTGATCATTCCGTTCCGTTTTGCTAGACCGTGGCGACGATATGCGCCGGCCGCAGTCCGGCAAAGAGGAGAGAGAAACAGATGACGGTAAGATTTGGGGTTCTGGGCGCGGGACGCATCGGCAAGGTGCATGCGAAAGCCGTCAGCGGCAATGCGGACGCGAAACTTGTCGCCGTCGCCGACGCCATGGCGGATGCGGCCTCGGCGCTTGCTGCGCAATACGGCGCCGAAGTGCGCTCGATCAGCCAGATCGAGGCTGCCAACGACATCGATGCGGTGGTGATCTGCACGCCGACCGACACGCATGCCGACCTGATCGAGCGCTTTGCCAAGGCCGGCAAGGCAATCTTCTGCGAAAAGCCCGTCGACCTCGACGCCGAGCGGGTGAAAGCCTGCCTGAAGGTCGTGGAAGAAACCAACGCCAAGCTGATGGTCGGCTTCAACCGTCGTTTCGACCCGCATTTCATGGCCGTGCGCAAGGCGATCGACGCCGGCAAGATCGGCGCCGTCGAGATGGTCACCATCACCTCGCGCGACCCCGGCGCGCCGCCGGTCGATTATATCAAGCGTTCGGGCGGCATTTTCCGCGACATGACCATCCATGATTTTGACATGGCCCGCTTCCTGCTGGGCGAAGAGGTCACCTCGGTCAGCGCCCATGCCGCCGTGCTGGTCGATCCGGCCATCGGCGAAGCCGGCGACTATGATTCGGTCACCGTCATTCTCGAAACCAAGTCCGGCAAGCAGGCGGTGATCTCCAATTCCCGCCGCGCCACCTATGGCTATGACCAGCGCATCGAAGTGCATGGCTCCAAGGGCGTCGCCTCGGCCGAGAACCAGCGGCCGGTGTCGATCGAGATCGCCAATGGCGACGGCTATACCCGCCCGCCGCTGCACGATTTCTTCATGACCCGCTACACCGAAGCCTATGCCAACGAGATCGCCGGCTTCATCTCTGCTGTTGAGAAGGGCACGCCGATCAGCCCGAGCGGCACGGACGGCCTGATCGCGCTTCAGCTCGCGGACGCCGCAGTGCAAAGCGTCAAGACCGGCAAGCGCATCAGCGTCTAAGATGGTTGCGCCACCAAGATCCGGGCGGCTTCGGCCGCCCTTTTCTTTTCAGCTCAGTTCGATCTCCACGATCTCCGGCCAGGCGCCCAGTCGGATCGGCAGGATGGAGCAGCCGAGCCCGCGCGACACGATCATATGCCTGTCGTTTTCAACGAAATGCCCACCCGGATAGCGCCGGCCGGATCGGGATGGCGAAAGCGGTATCCAGCCGAAAATATTGATCTGGCCGCCATGCGTGTGGCCTGACAAGGTCAGTGCAACCCGCGGCGTAACTGCCTTGAATATGTCGGGCTCATGCGCCATCAGGATAAGCGGGCTCGTATCGCTGACCTGCGCCAGGGTCGACGGCAGATCATTGATGCCAATGAAAGAGTGCCGGCCGAAACGCTTTCCCGGACGCATTGCCATCTGATCGCCGAGCCCGGCCAGCCAGAAAGGATGCCCGTCCTTTTCCAGTCGCACGGCCTCGTTGACATAGACGGGGATGCCGACATTGCGGAGCGCCTTTTCCCCGAACGTCTCCAGCTGCGGATCGCGCTGATAGGCTACGTCTTCCCAATAGTCATGATTGCCCAGGATCGCATGTACACCGAGCGGCGCTTTCAGACGGGCCATCGCTTTGGACCAGTCCCGCGAGTGGACATGGGCGAGCACTGCATTCATGCCGGTTGCATAGTCACCGAGCAGAAGGATGATATCGGGGCTCAGCGCATTGGCCTGATCGCAGATTGTCTCGATCCGATCCGCCGTCATCCAGGGATCGCAGGCATGGAAATCGGCGAGCGCCACGACCTTGAGCTTCAGCCCGGGCGTCCAATTCGGTGGCGTGAGCCGATAAGATGTGATGCGCGGTTCCGCCATTGCCTCGGCTATCGGATATCCGGCAAGGGCTGCGGCTGCAATCACGCCTTTCGCGACAAGCTTCAGGAAGCCTCTTCTCGTGATCACCCGGTCATCATCCTGAAACAGTGCAAGCTCAGCCGCCGCCAGATGGGCCAGCGGATAAGGCCTGATGCTTCCACGCATTTGCGTTCAAAACACGGCCGCACAACCCGCGTTGAAAAAATCACTGCCGAGGGAGATTCAACCGAGATCGATTTCCAGGATTTCCGGCCAGGCGCCCAGCCGGATCGGCAGACCGGAGCAGCCAAGCCCGCGCGAGATGATGATGTGGCGGCCCTCTTCGACAATATGACCGCCGACATAGCGGCTGCCATAGCGCGATGGTACGGCGGGTGTCCAACCGAACAGGTTGACCTGCCCACCATGCGTATGCCCCGACAGCGTCAGCGATATGCGACCAGGAACTTCGGGAAAGATATCGGGCTCGTGGGCCATCAAGATGACCGGAGCCTTGTCTTCGACTTTCCGAAGCGTGGCCGGGAGGTTGTCGATACCATGGTCCAACAGCGCCAACTGGTCGCCGAGACCGAGAAGCCAAAATGGCTGCCCGTTCTTCTCCAATCGGACGGCATCATTGATGTAGACAGGAATCCCCACATTGCGCAGCGCCTTCTCGCTGAACGTCTGTGACGTACGCCGGCGCTGAAAATCGAGATCATCCCAATAATCGTGATTTCCCAGCACCGCATGGACGCCAAGCGGTGCGCTGAGGCCGGTCAGCGCCCGCGACCAGGCCTCCGGCTCGACATCGCCCGCCAGCCGCATGGCGGCGGCAAAGTCGCCGAGCAGCAGGATAATATCCGGTTGGAGTGCATTCGCCTGGTCGCAGATCGCCTTGATCCGCTCCGCCGTCATCCAGGGATCACAGGCATGAAAATCGGCGAGCACCGCGATCTTCAGCTTCAGGCCGGGCGCCCAGCCGGGCGGCGTCAATTGGTATCGGGTGATCCGCGGCGTCGCCCCGGCCTCATAGAGCGGATAGCCGAACACGGCAGCAGCAGCCACGGCACCGCGCAGGACAAGCTTCAAAAAGCCTCTTCTCGTCAGCAATCAGTCGTCATCCTGGAACAGCGCGAATTGAGTCGCCGCCAGGTTAGCCGGCGGGGCGAGGCCCAGATGCTTCCACGCATTTGCGGTCAAAACACGGCCGCGCGGCGTGCGCTGGATAAATCCCTGCTGGATGAGATAGGGCTCGATAATATCCTCGATCGCGTCGCGCGGCTCCGACAGCCCCGCCGAGATCGTCTCGATGCCCACCGGCCCTCCGCCGAAATTCATTGCGATCATGGTCAGATAACGCCGGTCGAGCTGGTCGAAGCCCATATGGTCGACATCGAGCCGGGTCAGCGCCATGTCGGCGATCTCGCGCGTCACTGATTGCGACTTCGCCACCTCGGCGAAATCGCGCACGCGTCTCAATAGCCGGCCGGCAATGCGCGGCGTGCCACGGGCGCGGCGGGCGATCTCGCGCGCGCCCTCTTCCGTCATGCCGAGCCCCATCAGCCGCGCCCCACGCCGGACGATCAGTTCCAGTTCCTCGACGGTGTAGAAATTCAGCCGCACCGGAATGCCGAACCGGTCGCGCAGCGGATTGGTCAGCAGGCCGAGGCGCGTCGTTGCCGCGACAAGCGTGAATTTCGACAGGTCGATCTTCACCGACCGCGCCGCCGGCCCCTCGCCAATGATGAGATCGAGCTGAAAATCCTCCATCGCCGGATAGAGGATTTCCTCGACAGCCGGATTGAGCCGATGGATTTCGTCGATGAACAGCACATCGCGCTCTTCGAGATTGGTCAGCAGTGCGGCGAGATCGCCCGCCTTGGCGATGACCGGGCCGGAGGTCGAACGAAAATTGACCCCAAGCTCCTTGGCCATGATCTGCGCCAGCGTCGTCTTGCCGAGCCCGGGCGGGCCGACGAACAGCACATGATCGAGCGCCTCGCCGCGATTCTTCGCCGCTTCGATGAAGATCTTGAGATTGGCCCGTGCCTCGGCCTGCCCTGTAAATTCGTCAAGCGACTGCGGCCGCAGCGCCGTATCGATATCGTCGCCGCGCCGTTCGGGCGTAAGCAATGTATTGGCGCCGGTCATTGCAGCAGTTCCATTTGCGGGACAGACAGCACTGCTTTCCGGTCGAATGTGACGACCCTTTCACATCCTGCTCTTGCGCAAGACCAGGCAATCAGATGATCCGCAAGGTCTCCCTCTGGCTTTTCCTCCCCGTTGATCAGCGCGTCCAATTCTTCCATATTCTCAATGATGAATCCGTCCGCCGCGAGCAAGGCTCGCAACATGTCGAAAATGACTGGCATGGAATAGTTCAATCGCCGATGCAGCACCCAAACGGTCTCCGCCAACGCCACCGCACCCAGATAGACCGGATCATCCGCTGTTCGTTCGGCCATGAAGGCGCGTGCGATGGCATTCTGCTTGACGTCATCATCGACCAGGAAGCGCACGAGAACATTCGTGTCGATGCCTATCATTTATTCTGCCCCGACCATTCTTCCGTGATGCGCCGATCATCCGCGGCCGCAGCGTCCATCACAGCGTCGTTCATTTCTTCTATTGTCAGAGAAATATTGCTCGGTGGTGAACCCAACATGCCTGCCAATTCCGAAAGCCGCCTGTTCTTCGGCATGGCCATGACCGCGCCATTCCGCTCCGTGACATAGAAACGCGTACCTGGCGCGAGATTCAAGCTCTCGCGGACTTCCTTGGGGATGGTAAGCTGTCCCTTGGAAGTCAATGTCGTGAATGCGCCCATATCTTACTTTTTCCAATTCGTCTTACGTATTTACTTTAGTAAGAAATCCACTCAAAGACAATCACCGCGCCAGTTCCTTCAAACCCAGCCGGATCAGCCGGGCGCTGTCCGCCCCCTCGCCGCCGTTCTTGAGCGCCGCAGCAACGGCGCTCGCCGCCTGGTCGCGCGAATAACCGAGATTGGTGAGCGCCGACACCGCATCGGAAACAGGCGCAGGCGCAACACCCTCGCCGAGCTCCTGCTTCAGGCCAATACTGATCGAGGCCTCGCCGGCGAAGGCCGGGGCCTTGCTCTTGAGCTCAGTCAGGATACGGATCGCCACCTTTGGCCCCACACCCGGAGCACGGCTGATCGTCGTCTTGTCCTGTAAGGCTATCGCATTGGCAAGCTCGGCCGGCGTCAAGGTCGACAGCACGCCAAGCGCCACCTTAGAACCCACGCCCTGGACGATCTGCAGCAGCCGGAACCATTCGCGCTCCAGCGCGGTGGTAAAGCCGAACAGCCGGAACTGGTCCTCGCGCACATAAGTCTCGATGAACAACACCACCGCCTCGCCCACGCCCCCGAGCTTCGACAGCGTCCGCGACGAGCAATGGGCGACATAGCAAACGCCATGCACGTCGACGAGGACGTAATCCTCGCCGATTTCCTCGACCGTGCCTTTGAGTTTTCCGATCATGGTGCTGCTTTCAGGGATGGGTTTCGGGAGTGATCAATTCGACGGACGGAAAATAGCTGCGGTAACCCTTGGGGTCGCGCGTCAGGATCGAGTAGCCGCGCACCACCGCATGCGCACCAATCAGGAAATCGGGCAGAACCCGTTCGCGGTCACCGCCGGATTGCCGATATTTTCGGAATGCGGCACCCGCCGCAAAAGCGGCCGTCCAGGGCAGATTCTCTCTGTGGAAGTCACCTTCCGGCAGCAAGTAATCCACCTGCTCCGGCGAGGCATAACGCACGGCAAATTCCGCATAAATAACTGGATTGATCACCAATGCGCCCGCCGATTCCGCAAGCTGTCGACGCGACCAATCCAGCCAGACCTGATCCCGCACCGCGATATCCACGAGGACATTGGTATCGACCAGAACAGCCATGGCTCACCTGTCCCGCGTCATCGACATCAGCGCATCGGCATCGATATCCTGATCGCCTGTGCCCTCCAATCGCTTCAGCGTATCGAGGAACGCATCAAGACGTGCCTTGTCGGCGGTTTCCTGCACCCCATCCTTCGGCGTCACGACAAGCTTGCCTGCTTCGATGGAAAAAACGACCTCGCTATTCGGCTTGATGCCGGTGAGCTCGCGAAGATCGCGTGGAATGGTGACCTGACCTTTGGACGTGACGCGCATGACTTGATCCCTTCAATGTAAGAAATATTCTTACCGGCAGAACAAGTCAAGAACAAATCAGCCGCCGAGCGCCTTCAGCCGGCTGCTGGCGCCGCCTGTATGGTGCGCATGGCAGATGGCGAT